>DYVS01000263.1:0-32013 GCA_020743075.1 Butyricimonas virosa
GGGTTCGCGCTTAAATATCCTAGAAGAAGAAATTGATGTAGAAGTACAACATCAATACATGGATCTTTTGGAACATCTCATCAAAAGTGGAGATTTCAAAGCGTTGAGAGAAGACGCGATAGTACACGCCCAAGATCTATTTGACGAGACCGTTGATAACGAAAGAAAAAAAACTTTGTTAATCCTGTTGTCCATGGTCGATGACGTTTCTATATACCGAAGCATTGAATCGTTCCAGAAACAAGATACCCCGATCAAACCGTGGGCGACCATAGCGTTGCAACAATCCCGGATGCTGATTCAATCCAACTTGCTGGACGAATCGACCGTGTTCGTATCCACCGGCCTTGGGGGGCACGACACTCTGTTACGTTATTTTTGTGTTTATATTGCCAACGAGAGGGTCTCGTTACAACCTTTCCAGTGGGATATTGTCAAAAAAGAAACCGAACTGGTCGTAACCAAAAGCCAAGGAGAGATTGAACAATTCGAACACTTCGAGAAATACATCACGTTCATTCTTCTGTTACCAATCGAAGCTAATCTAAAAGAAATATTCAATTCAATTATAGACGAGTGTAACACGTACGGGAACTTTTTAAGCGAAAACATCATCATCACGAACGTGAAAAAACTTTCCATCGAAGAGATTGATGATTTTTTGAAATCCAAATCTTCCAAGCACAAATCGAGACCATTCTAGTCCAGCATCAAGCTTATAAAAGGACTACATTTTTTGAAATAAGGCTCCAACCGGGGGAAACGTTCCGGATGGTAACCTAAAAGCAATTGCGCCAGTTCCTGCACGGACAACTCCGCCTCCACTTGCTTTGCATTATCACAAACACAATCTCCTTTCCCGATGACGTATACCCCCGTATTTTCCGGAATCCAGTCATCCGTTACTTTCAGCACTAGATTCTGCTCCGGATTATTCACGGCATACAAACGGAGCATTTGCTCCACGTCCAACACACGTGCCATTCCCCGGTGCTCATCCACTTTCCCGGAAGGAAGTACACGGCAATATATCTCCGCCGCATCCAGATATTTCATTACTCCCCATAAAGCCACCCGTTTGACATCCTCGGAATCATACATCCCGTCCTGTATCAACACGCGATTTCCTCTCGGTTCGGCAAAAGCCATCCCAACAATATTTTTATCACCATACACGACAATCAAGGCCCCGCCATCCATTCGCAAACTTTCCACGATCACGTCAAAATCTTCCCGTTCATGCTGTACGCAACAAGGACGTAAACGCATCATGGACTGAAAATAACTAAACAAGTCATCCGTTAACAACCCCTCCTCCCGAATAGCCTCCACTCGAAAATGATCCGCAACCGGTTTATCCAAGATCGTGTAATATTCCGGGGTATAATCAAAAACAGTCGCATACCCCATCTTCCCGTAATAATCGTATAACCATTCATTGGCCGGAATCAGGGTACTCATGGGAATCTTTCTTCCTCTCATCACGTAGAAAGCCTCCCGCAATAACTTCGTCATCACGCCCCGGGCCCGGGCCAACGGATGAGTACAAGCCCCCGAAATATACCCTGTTATAATTTGTGTCTCGCCAAAAGTCATCGGGTAAAGAGGAGTTTGTAAAGCAGCAATAGCCGCACCTTGTTCATCCCAATACACCAGAGCATTTTCATCCTTGTATTTTTTGTCAAAATAGAATTGAATAAACTCTTCCGTATCATCAAAACACACCCTCCATAACTCCATGACTTCCCGTTTCATTATACGCATATTTAAATTAAACAACCTTTTGAATCATCGACTTTTTCATTTTCAATTAATTCGGCATACCCTTTCTCCAATAATATCACCGGACGATAAGATAATTTCGCCTTTCTCAATCCCGGTATTCCCAAATCTTCCTCCCGATTCAAGTAAACATATTGTTCCGGAATATGTCGTGCAAACTCCTGATTCAAAATATTATATGAACCGTTTATACGACTATCTGCTTTCTCAATATGAACGGCAAAGGTATCATGATTCACCGGGGCGCCATACGTGAACCCGACGATTTCATCATCCACCCAGAGTGCTCCTCCTACCAAACCAAGAGCATCAAAATTTCGCAACGCAATATTCAGTGCTTTTCGCTCGTTTATCAAACTCTCCTCTTCCTCACAATCATGCTCTTCACACCATTTTTTCTCTAGTTCCAAACAATGCGGGATCAAATCCACGGTTAATGGCGTGTACTTGTAATTATAGGTGCGTTTGAACTTATTCACGTGATTCCGTTTAGGCTGAAAATTTTTACCTTTCAATTCAGCCAGCTCTTGACGGGAATAAATATAATCAAAATAATCCCGATCCAACCGATAATCAAAACTTCCCGGGAACTCCCGGTTGAACCATTCCTCCAACTCCGGAAAAACTCCATGTACACGCAAAACGTGTCCTTCGGCCTTGGCTTGCTGTTTCAACAACTCGATCACATTTTTCACATCCCCGGTTCCCACGGGCATCGTGTACACGACACTTTCCTCATCCAATGTAAAACGCACCACGAGGCAGTCATCAACCACAGCATAATGACTATTGGTCAAGAACTGCCACGTATACAAGTTCACAAACGAAAGATTGCAATCCCGATTCTCACATGCCAAAAAATAGGTCGTTATCAATTCTTTATCCTCTATTCCGATCGGTTTAAAATCTATCATATCATTACTTTTAATTTCCTTCACAAAGATACGATCTTTCTCATTTATAAAACCTCCTTCATATGTCTAAAATTAGAACTGATCGTATCCAGTATCTCACGCGTCCGTCCGTTGATCATCAATTTATACATGGATTGGGCAAACCCCATCATCTGGCTCCACTCCACTTTAGGCGGCATGGCCAAAGCGTTCGGGTCTGTCATCACGTTTACAAGTACCGGCCCGTCAATATTCATCGCCTGTTCCAGCACGACCTGCACATTCTCCGGGTCGTTCACCGTGAATCCATCCATTCCCATCGCTTTTGCCACAAGTGCAAAGTCAGGATTGTCCATATCCGTCTGCCAATCCGGTAATCCGGCAACTTCCATTTCCAACTTCACCATTCCCAAAGAACGATTATTGAACACGATAATTTTCACGGGTAATTTATACTGCACGATTGTCGAAAGATCCCCCAGTAACATGGAGATTCCACCGTCCCCACACAAAGCCCAAACTTGCCGCTCCGGAAAGGCCAGCGAGGCCCCGATCGCTTGCGGAACAGCATTTGCCATTGAACCATGATTAAAAGAGCCTAACATTTTTCTCTCTCCCGTTCCGTGCAGATAGCGGGCTCCCCATACACACGTCATCCCCGTATCGACCGTGAAAATCGCATCTTTTGACGCCAATTGATCCACGACGGACATCACGTACTCCGGATGAATTTTATCTGTTTGTCCTTTCTCCTCCACGTAAGCATTCAAGTTCTCCTTCACCCGTTCATACCCTTTCAATTGTTTCTGCAAAAAATCATCCGTCTGTTTTTGCTTGATACGAGGTAACAGTGCCTGTAACGTACTCTTCACGTCTCCACATAACCCCATAGCCACCTTAGCCCTCCGTCCTAAACGTTCCGGCTTAATATCCACCTGTACGATCGTGTTGTTTTCCGGCATAAAGGCTGCATACGGGAAATCCGTTCCCAACATCACCAGCACTTCCGCCTCGTGCATACTGTCATACCCGGAAGGCATCCCTAACAAACCGGTCATTCCCACCTCGTTAGGATTATCATATTGTATCTCCATCTTACTCTTAAAAGAATATGCCACGGGAGAATTCAGCAACCCGGACAATTCCACCACTTCGGCGTGGGCATCCTTGGCCCCGATTCCACAAAACAAGGTTATCTTCTCCTTCCCATTCAATAAATCAGCCAACGCATCCAATTCTTCATCCGAGGGACGTATGGAAGGATGTGTCGGGAATGTCTTAACGGCAGAAAATATCTCCTCTGCCCCACGAGCAGTCACGTCCCCGGGGACCCCGATCACGGCTACTCCCGAACCGGAAATTGCCGCTTGCATGGCAGCCTGCAACATACGAGGCATCTGGCTGGGCGTGGTCGCCACCTGGTTATAATAACTACAATCTTCGAACAACTTCATCGTGTCCGTTTCCTGAAAATAACGAGTCCCGAATTCACTCGTGGCCATCGTGGAGGCAATCACTAACACCGGAGCACCCGAACGATGCGCATCATATAGCCCGTTAATCAAATGAACGTGTCCCGGACCACTACTTCCGGCACAACAAGCCAGTTGCCCGTGTAATTGAGCCTCCGCCCCGGCCGCATAGGCTCCGACTTCCTCGTGGCGCACGTGAACCCACTGAATCTTACCATTTTTCCTTACGGCATCATTTATCTCATTCAAACTATCGCCCGTGACGGCATAAATTCTTTTCACGCCGACCTCAACCAGCATATCAACCAACTGTTCTGCAACTTTTTTTGCCATAGCTCCTGTATTTTATATTGTTTTTAGTCTCTATGGCTAAAACGAAAAATAAAAAGAAAAGTTTATATTTCAGGAGCCAGAAACGCTCCCACTCGTGATATGTTTGCCTCTTTACGACAGTCATTAATCGTGACGCGAATAGTCTCCACGGCAATATCCGGGATATGCAACAAACGTTTATAACCAATCGTACCCCCTTTTCCCAATACCTGCCAAGTACCATTCACCAACCCTTCCACAGTAAACGCCTCCACCCGCTGTCCCCGGCTAATATCCTCCTGTAACAAAATCGTGTTTATCGTACATCCCTTCCCCAAAGTGTATTCTTTACTCTCACCCTTTTTAGCTGTCCACGCCCGCACCCACCGGGAAACAAAATCTTTGGCATACATTTTTTCCAGATACTCCCCGAATTCTTTTAACCGAGTGACATCGGTCTCGTGAAGCACGCCCCGCTTGTCAGGCGACACGTTCAGTAATAAAGAAGAATTACATCCCACGGACTGGAAATAAACCCTCACCAATTCCGACAAAGATTTCACTTTCAAATCTTCCCTCTCGTGATAAAACCAACTAGGACGAATAGAGACAGACACCTCCGAAGGATACCAGAACAATTCCGTCGCACGATCAATAATCTCTTTTCCACCAAGATCCCGGGAAAACACGCTTAAACGCATCTCTTCATTCCGCTTTGTCGCAGCCGGATAACACCCTGGAACCAACGCAACGGAACTCCACTCGGTCTCACGCCCTCTCCCGCTTTCATTCCCGATCCAACGAACGTCATCACCATAAAAAGCCGTCACCGCATTCGGTTGTAACTTATGAATCGTTTTCAATATCAATTCCCAGTCATATTCCTGTCTTTTCCCGTCAATGCCTATCTCACTCGTCCCATCCAACCAAATTTCATCTATTTTCCCGTACTCGGTTAATAATTCCGTCAGTTGTTTCACGAAAAACTCGTTGTACCGGGGAGAATCCCCGTAATAAGAAATATTCCGATCCAAAAGGGATAAATAAATCCCGAATTTCATCCCGTTCCGGTCACACGCTTTTTTCAATTCCCGGACCACATCGCCTTTCCCGTTTTTCCACGGAGAGGCCGTGATGGCATGACGAGTCGTTTTTGTCGGCCACAAACAAAAACCATCATGATGCTTGGCGGTCAGCACGACAGACTTGAGCCCTCCCGCCTTTAACGCCTTCACCCATTGCTCCGCATCCAGCGCCACCGGATTGAACATCACCGGAAACTCCTTGCCGTCACCTTGTTCTTTCCCGGTAAACGTGTTTATTCCAAAATGGATGAAAGCTGTCAATTCCAACTGCTGCCAAGCTAATTGTTGCTTTGTCGGAACCAGTCTTGCTGCCATCTCCACTTTCTCCTCCAGTGTAACCTTCTCTGGGAAACGAACATTTTTTTCAAAATATTTCCCCTTCTGAGCCTCGGCCGACAAAGAAATCACGCATAAAAAACACCAAATTATATAGCATATTCTCACAGCAGTCATTATTATTGTTATAATAAATGTAAAAATAAACAATTTTTCTCATTTAGACAACAAAAATCTAACTATTCACGTATGAAATTAAATATATAATATCACATTAAGTATGAGTACAAACAAAATAATCGAAATTCTGGGAGATCAAAGTGATTTCCTATTGAACCACACCTGTAAAACCATTGATAAATCGTTACTTCACATCCCGTCACCCAATACCATTGATGAGATTTGGATGTCATCCGATAGAAATACCCGTACACTGAACAGTCTACAAAGCATCCTGAGTCACGGTCGTCTGGCAAATACCGGCTACGTGTCCATTCTCCCCGTGGATCAAGGAGTTGAACACACGGCAGGAGCGTCTTTCGCCCCGAATCCTCTCTATTTTGATCCGGAAAATATCATAAAACTTGCTATCGAGGGTGGGTGTAACGCCGTGGCATCGACATTCGGAGTACTCGGAGCCATGGCTCGTAAATACGCTCACAGAATCCCGTTTATAGTGAAAATCAATCATAATGAACTACTGACCTACCCGACTCAATACGACCAAACACTATACGGTACGGTGGAAGAAGCATGGAATATGGGAGCCGCCGCAATAGGTGCCACAATTTACTTCGGCTCACCGGAAAGTCGCAGACAAATATTAGAAGTATCAGAAGCATTTGCTCATGCACATGAACTAGGTATGGCAACCATCCTCTGGTGTTACCTTCGTAACGGAAGTTTCAAAAAAAACGGAGTAGATTACCACTCGGCAGCAGATTTGACAGGACAAGCCAATCACCTGGGGGCAACGATCCAAGCTGACATCGTAAAACAAAAGCTCCCGACGGTTAACGGGGGATTTACCGAACTTAAATTCGGAAAAACGAATGAAAAAGTTTATACCGAACTTACGTCCTCCCACCCGATAGACCTCTGCCGCTACCAAGTGGCCAACAGCTACATGGGACGCATTGGCCTGATCAACTCCGGGGGTGAATCCAAAGGAGCATCCGATTTAAAAGAAGCTGTCATAACAGCCGTAATCAACAAACGAGCCGGCGGCATGGGACTTATCAGCGGACGGAAAGCCTTCCAGAAACCGATGAACCAAGGTGTAGAATTACTACATGCTATCCAAGACGTTTACCTGGATAAAAATATCACGATAGCCTAACAAAAATAGCAACCAATGAGGGAGTGTCAAAAACTTTTGATACTCCCTCATTGAATCTATGGTATCTCGTATTATTCTCCACGGTATCTCGTCGTACTCTCACTAGTACATGAACTAAATTTCAAGAAAAAATCAAAAGTAGATTAACTTGCCACACCGTTGACCTATCGTTAATCTATCGTTAACCTATCGTTAACCTACCTACGAGACATACCGGAATCTCCCTTGAAAATCCCTTTCAATATAGGAGTAAAACACACGACCTTCTGTTTTTTATTCTTACCTTTGTGAAGAAGACATAACCCCGGTTCACTATGGATGAAAGAGTACTCGATAAACTAAAAATACTCGCTGAATCAGCGAAATATGATGTATCCTGTGCATCTAGCGGGACCTCTCGTTCTCACAAAAAAGGGCAAATCGGGAGCGCTGAAGGATGGGGTATATGCCATAGTTTTGCGGAAGACGGACGCTGTATCTCTCTACTGAAAATCATGCTCACGAACAACTGTATCTACGATTGTGCCTATTGCATCAATCGCAGGAGCAATGACTTACCGAGAGCCACGTTTTCCGTCACGGAACTCGTGAACCTAACGATAGAATTCTATCGCCGGAATTACATCGAGGGACTCTTCCTCAGTTCGGGAGTAGTACGCAATCCAGACTATACGATGGAACGCTTAGTGAAAGTGGTAAAGGACTTGCGGCAAGTGTACCGTTTTAACGGATACATCCATTTGAAAAGTATTCCCGGGGCCAGCCAAGAACTGGTAAACGAGGCTGGCTTATACGCAGATCGTATGAGTGTAAACATCGAAATCCCCAACGAAGAAAGCCTGCAACTTCTTGCCCCGGAAAAAGATTTTCAAAGTGTATTCACCCCCATGCGCTATATCCAACAAGGTATGTTACAAAGCGCCGAGGAACGAAAGAAATTCCGCCATGCCCCCCGTTTTGTCCCCGCAGGACAAAGCACGCAGATGATCGTGGGAGCAACTTCCGATTCGGATAAGGACATTCTTCACCTAACCTCTGCACTCTACAAACGCCCAAGCATGAAAAGAGTATATTATTCGGGATTCGTCCCCGTCAACGAGTACGACAACCGCCTGCCGGCCTTGAAGCAGCCACCTCTTCTGAGAGAAAACCGATTGTATCAAGCCGATTGGTTACTCCGATTTTACAATTTCAAAGTGGATGAAATCGTGGATGACTCCTATCCTGACCTAGACCTAGAGATCGATCCTAAACTGGCTTGGGCTCTTCGCCACCCGGAGGCATTCCCCGTGGATATTAACCGGGCGGATTACGAAATGTTATTACGTGTCCCGGGGCTTGGAGTGAAGTCTGCCAAGATGATTCTCACGGCCCGCCGCTATTCCCGCTTGGGGACATCACATTTGAAACAGATCGGTGTCGTTCTAAAAAAAGCCCAGTATTTCATCACGTGTCACGAACTCCCCACCCAGACTGTCAACGAGCTAAAACCCGAAAACGTGCGACGTATCCTGACCCAAAGAAAGGCAACCAAA
The DNA here is from genome assembly GCA_020743075.1 of Butyricimonas virosa. Lineage (GTDB taxonomy): Bacteria > Bacteroidota > Bacteroidia > Bacteroidales > Marinifilaceae > Butyricimonas > Butyricimonas virosa_A. The sequence continues at coordinate 8,695 of DYVS01000263.1, forward strand.
ATCGATGACAACCAACTGATCATCCCGTTCGTTTATTAATTGAAAAGTGAAAAAAGCATTCGTTTTATGTTAGGAAATCACTTCATCGGAAATCATAAATCAAGAAATGAGAACGGCCTTATGCGGTTGGAATCTAAAATCTCTAAATCTAAAATTAACATGCTTATATTCCGATACGATAAAACTTTCGAAGGGCTGCTGACCGCCGTTTTTGATGCTTACAGCATGAAGAAATTCCCCGATATGCTGCTTGCCGAAGAAGAACCGTCCCCCTTGTTTTATGACGAAATATACACGGTAGTTACCGACGAAGAAAGAAGTAACCGAGTATGGAACGGGTTACAAAAGAAACTTTCCGCATCGGGACTCGCCAGTCTCTCGACATGCTGGTTATCCGAACTTCCGGGAATCGACATGTCCCTATTCCGTTACATGCGAAAAGCCGTGAACGCCCCCCGCTCCATAGAACTGAACTTCGGCGATCCCGATGTGCTGGAAATATCAAAAGTATGGAAGAAAGTCAACAACGAACGGTTACGGGTCATGCAATTCCTGCGCTTCCAGAAAGCCGCAGACGGGACTTACTTTGCCGCCTTGAAACCGTTGTACAACGTGATATCGCTCGTGCTTCCCTACCTACAAGACCGCTTTGCCGATCAAAAATGGCTACTCTACGACCTCAAACGGGAATATGGTTACTATTATGACTTATCCACCATTACCGAAGTTCATTTCGAACAAAAGGAAGCACACCTCCACACCGGATTCCTCGATGAAAGCATCATGGATCAAGACGAGAAGCTTTTCCAAAAACTCTGGCAGACCTATTTCAAGGCCATCACCATAAAAGAACGCACCAATCCTAAATTACACCGCCAGAATCTCCCCGCCCGTTTCTGGAAATACCTACCGGAGAAAAAGGGATAATCCCCCTGTACATTTTAAATTTTAGATTTTAAATTCCAACCGCACAAGGCTATCCCTTTTTCAACTTCAAACGAAACTCAACTTTTAGTTTTTATCTTTTAGTTTTTAACTTTTACTCTTCCCTTGTAAATACAGCCTCCAAAATATTTTCCAGCATTTCTTATCACGTCGTGGGCCGAATTTCATCCCAGGCAGCCCCGTCACTTCCCCCGATCAACCAGTTAAAAGCATAATGACGCTCCATCACCACACCACCTTCTAACGATGCCGGAGCCTCTCTCCCGTTAACACGGGCATCCACGCAAGCCCAATCATAACGCAAAGTCAGATCAGCCTCATCCAATATCTCCTCTCTCTTTCGAACTTCGCCCAATCCCAAAATCGTTCCCTCATCCTTGTGGTCAAAGAACAAACGGGCAATAAACGGAACATTACAAATTCCTGAAGGATAAGGAAGTTCATCAATACCCAACGCCCACAACAACACGGCACAACACTCGTACCGCCACAAAAACTGAATACAATCATGTTGTTCCGGCTCCGGATTATCAAGATACGCCCGCTCCATCGGGGTAAATTCATCTTCAACATGATAAGCCTCCGTCACTTTGCTCACGTAATCCAACGCCTCCTCCCGATCCGGATTCTCCGACAGCAACACCTCTGAATACAATGCCACAGCAAACAAAGCCACCGCCCGACGAGCTATCATCTCCGGATTTTTTATAACTGCCTCGCAATCCATCACCTCGCAAGGTAAATGCTCCAGGTAAGGAACTCCCGCCTCTTTCAAACGAGCTATCGAACGCTCCCGACGTGCCAGATCGACATCCCCGGCTTCCGGGCGATCCACTTCCAACAAATCAGCGTTCGCCACCGGACGGAATGTCTCGTACTCGCTCTCCCCCTTCACTGAAAAAAGCAACTTCCCCTTACCGTCAAAAAGACTCATACTCGGATAAAGTAAAAAACCATTCACGTCACCCGCCACGTCATAAAACGTGTTCACGATATAATTCGTCCGATCCCGGTTATCATCCAGCTCGAACTCGATTCCCACAATACAATTAAAACATTGAATCTGGCGAATTACCTCCTCCTTAATAGCCGTCAAAGAAGTTTCCACTCCCGCAAAATAATTAGCCATACCCTCCGTGTGCTCGGCCACCTGTTCCGGCTGATCCCGTACTTGTATCATAGAACAACGTATCATTGAATCATCCTGCAACACGATCATCCAGCGATCATCTTCCGGGGTAAACATCTTTGTCACCTCCTGAAACCGAGCCCGCATGGATTCGGCAACACGATTGAAATCACCAATTACCGTATAAAGAGTCAAATTTGCTTTTTCCATACATTCATTTTTAGTTTCAGGCAAAGATAAGAAAAGAGGCTTCCGTTTTACCATCGAAGCCTCTAAATCTAGCATTATATTCTTCTACTCTCTTCTCAAAGAAAATGAATAAGGTACATCTGCATCCCCAATACCCCGGAATTTATTAGGCTGCTCGCTCATCCGGAATTCTATGCGACCGCCATTCAACAACTCCGCATGAGTGATATAATTCTTCGTGTATACCTTCTTGTTCCATTTCATCCGTTCAACATAACGGTGCCGATCATCATTACCCGGGGCAACGATCCGAATCTTTTTCCCGTTCTCGAAATTAATCGTCACGCTTGGGAAAAGCGGAGCCCCCAACACGTACTGATCCGTCCCCGGGCACACGGGATAGAACCCCATGGCCGAGAACACGTACCATGCCGATGTCTGCCCGTTATCCTCGTCCCCACAATACCCGTCCGGTCCGGGAGTATACATCCGGTTCATCACCTCCCGCAACCAATATTGCGCCTTCCAAGGCTGTCCGGCATAATTATACAAGTAAATCATATGCTGTATCGGCTGATTCCCGTGAGCGTAGTTTCCCATATTCATCACGGTCATCTCCCGGATTTCGTGAATCACTCCCCCGTAATAACTCGCATCGAACAAAGGTGGAACGGCAAAAACAGAATCCAGCATCCGGACAAAGGTCTCCTTTCCCCCCATCAGATCTATCAAGCCCTGCGGATCATGGAACACCGACCACGTGTAGTGCCAACTATTTCCTTCCGTAAAAGCATCTCCCCACTTTAAAGGGGAAAACGGTATCATAAAACTCCCATCTTGATTCCTTCCCCGCATTAACTTCGTCTCCGGATCAAACAAATATTTATAATTCATAGCCCGCTTCGCATATTTATCGATTTCGACCTCCGGACGTCCCAAAGCCTTCGCCAACCGATAAATACACCAATCGTTATAAGCATATTCCAACGTGCGGGCCGCACTCTCGTTTATTCCCACGTTATAAGGTACGTACCCCAGTTTATTGTAATACTCGTGTCCCAAACGTCCCGTGGAGGAAGCCTTGGGATGCACGTGTTCTGTCCCGTATACCAATCCCGCATACAACGCCTCGACATCGGCCACTCGAACCCCTTTCAAATAAGCATCTGCCAAAACGGAAGCCGAATTATTCCCAACCATACATCCCCGGTGTCCCGGACTCGCCCATTCCGGGAAAAAACCGCTTTCTTTATACGTGTTAATCAACCCTTCCTGAATCTCCTTATTCCGGGAAGGATAAACCAAATTCAACAAAGGAAACAAGCAACGAAAAGTATCCCAAAATCCCGTGTCCGTGTACATATATCCCGGTAACACGTTACCATTATACGGGCTATAATGCACGATATTTCCCGCTGCATCAAACTCGTAAAACTTACGAGGGAAAAGCACAGAACGATACAGACAGGAATAAAATACCCGGTATTGATCCAGCGAACCGCCCTCCACTTGAATGGCCCCCAACACCTTATTCCATTCCGCCTTCCCTTTTTCTGCTAACGCCTCAAAATCATCATTTCCCAACTCTTTCAAATTTATTTCCGCCTGTTCCGGACTGATAAACGAAGAAGCCACCCGAGCGTGTACCTTTTCTCCTTTTCGCGTACGGAACCCGATCACACATCCCACATGATTCGCTTGTTGTGACAACTCATCACTCAACTTCCCGTCGGCAAAAGTATGTCGATACTCGAAAGGCTTATCAAATTCTATCACAAAATAGTTCTTAAAATTCCCCGGAACCCCTCCGCTATTGCGAGTCGTGTATCCCTCGATTCGATTGTTGCCCACGATCTTGACAAATGAACCCCGGTCAAACGCATCGACAACAACATACGAACGCTCATTCTCCGGGAAAGTAAACCGGAAAAGAGCCGCCCGATCCGTCGTCGTAAACTCGGTAACAACATCATGTTCGGCTAAATAAACCTTATAATAGTAGGGCTTGGCAACTTCCCCTTTATGCGAGAACCAACTCGCCCGCTTATCCTGATCAAATTCCGGAGCTCCCACGACTGGCATCAAAGAGAACTGGCCGTAATCATTAATCCACGGGCTGGGCTGGTGAGTTTGCTTAAACCCCCGAATCTTATTCGCCGTATACACGTAAGCCCATCCGTCACCCATCTTTCCTGTCTGAGGCATCCAAAAATTCATACCCCACGGACGGGCAATCGCCGGATAAGTATTCCCCGTCGACAATTCATAGGTAGATTGCGTTCCCATCAAAAGATTCACGTATTCCACGGGATCAAAAATACGTTGAGCTCGTGCGGGTATTCCCGCTCCGAGCCACAAAAAAAATAAAACACAAACAACTAACACATGACATTTCATAAACACAACACTATAATTTTCACATTTTAAGCAACATTCTACCTGTCTCCCATCACGATCAGGCACACATCCCAGAGTCGATCTATACCTAAACAATACCCAATCGCTCCTTGAAACGACCAAGGCTTTACGTGCAAAGTACTGCGGTTAAAATTACGTAAAAAATCCGAATCTTTTGCCTCCATCAACCAAACTAAAAAGAACCCGGTAGTACGAATACACATTTAATCAAACACTCGAATTCCTCATCCTCCCTCCCTATTAAGACAACAAACTGGTAAAAAAGAGGTACAACACATAAAAAATATTTACCCATATTTAAATTTAATTCGAAACGCAACGACAAAAACCGTCGCATTTCGAATTAAAAAATGTCTCAGCTTTCCGGGAAACAAAATCTGTTTATCCGGCAATTTGCAAGCAATCTACCGTCCCCGTCTCCTTATCCACACGATAATTCCGGTAATCAACAACAATCCCGGCAACACCCACCAGAATAACCAAGTGGTCACACGCATCCCCGCCTTTCCCAGCTCAATCTTTCTATCCGGGGCTGGATCCCGACGAGTATCGACAGGCACCTCTCCATCCGACAACCAATAAAAAGAACCGGACATGAGTAAATAATTCGTGGCTGCAATCTCTCGACGATTTCGACTTCCCTCTCCATTGCTCAAACAATCGGCATCTCCCAGCACAACAATTTTTTGTACTTTATCATCCACCTGACGTTGCAAAGCCAAACCGAGCGGCCATGACTTTTCTATTTCCCCGATAGTCGTATTCAAACGTACGGTATCATCCAGGAAATCTGTTGTTTCCAACTCATTCCACACCCCGGTAGAATCGCTCATTAACATCGGTATCACTCGAAATCCTTTATCCTCAGAATATTCCATCGGGCAACAAGAAGGCATTGTAGCAACCGTCCCAAAACGCACCATAGAAGTAAAAGCGTAAGCAATATCCGTAACAGTGGCCGGCGTGGCTTTACCCAATATCAAATCTGCCGGATAATCCTCCGCCGGACGCACCAACACGCCCGGAAGAAAACGAACTCCCAACGGTTCCACGATCGGGTTCATCGCTTCTATTCTCCGGGGTTCCCCCGCTATCAACAAATTCCCCCCGCGCTCAATATATCTATTTATCACGGCATGTTCCTCCGGAGAATAAGCCGTCTTGACATCTGCTATCACCAATATGCTTATATCTTCCGGAATATCCTGTTGCAACCTAACTTCACACACGTCAAAACCTTGATTAATCAAAGCATATCTCGCCGGTTTATCGTAAGAAAAACGCAGATAATCACGATCTCCCCCTTTGTTGATATCCCGTTCACCATGTCCCGTAACAAAACCCACTTTAGGCAGTCTCATCACGATCCGCTTGATCGCTGCCGCAATCTCTTTTTCATCCGGATGCACGATCATATCATCGTATATCCTTAAAAAAGTCTTTTCACCACTTTCCCGTTCGATCAAACGAACGAAACTCTTTGCTTCTCCGGCCAATTCCGGGTATTGTGCAACCACCTCCTCGTAAGGACGTACCTTTGCGGTATCCAATTTCCAGACTTCGGCCACCTCGGCCATCTTCTCCCGTAAAGTATGATTCGGGAAATGACGATCCAACACCACGTTCGTAGTCGTATCATAATAATAAACATACTTCAATTTAATCTCAGGCTTAAAACGAACGAACTTAGACAAACGCTCTTTATCCCGATTTATATTTTCAGGCGAGGCGTACGAATTACGTGACGGGGCTATCAAATTCGAGAAAGTAGTAATTGTCATTCCCCCTTCGGCCAATTTCACTATATCCTGACTATTCTGGGTTAATGTATTCACTTTCATCCGGGTAACATCATAATACAATTTCAACACGGGTAATGTTGTAAAATATCCGATAACAAAAGCCAACACGCAAACACTAACATATTTACCAAAATTCATGGCAAAAGTACTCTTCTGCCGCACAGCATTCAATCGTAAAACAGACAGAGAAATGAAAAGAGCGGAAACAAGAACGAAATACGCAATATCCTCAGAACAAATCATCCCATAGGCAAATTGACTGGCCCGTCCGTTAATAGACAACCAATAGGTCAAATCCCGTACAAATTCAACATGTTGCCAAGAATTACCGACATATCCCAATGCGGCAAACATAGCGATCGTTCCAATGGCCGCCACCACCTGATAGGAAGTTAAACTCGACATGAACAATCCGATAGACGCATAAGTGCAGAATAACAAATACAGTCCCAACATACCCGCTAAAACAACCGGCATATCAAAATTCTGAACAATACATGCACTGTAGAGTACAACAATAAAAACTCCCCCCAACATACATAACCCGTACACCATCATGGAAAGAAACTTACCCAAAATAATCTGAGTATTCGTGATAGGAGAAGAATACAAAAGTTTTATCGAGCCACTACTGAATTCCCGGCTCATCAACCCCATCGTTAATAAAGGAACATAAAAATACAAATTCCGCTGAATCGCTTCGAACAACCCTCTCCCTCCGGAAAATATGCCTTGTGTCAAATTCCCTTGCGTACGTCCCAATTCCTGCGCCAACACCTTCGGTTCCAGAATGGAACAAAAAGTCATTCCCACCTGAAACAAGAAAATAACCAGAATTAACCAGGCCACCGGGGAATAAAACAACGTTTGCAACTCCGTCAATGCCAATTTATATATCTTTTTCATATCACTTACCATTTACTTTTTTAGACAACTCTGCAAATATCGAATCCAAAGAACTCTTTTCCTGACGAATCTCCGTTAAATGCCAACCTTTACGCACACTGGCTTCCACCACCCGGTCTATCACATCCACGGCGTCATTATATTTCAACCGATAATGAATTCCACCTAAATAACTCACGTCAAGCACTCCCTCCAACTCCTTCAATTCTGCCTCCCCCGGATTTTCCCGTAAAGAAACGAATATCGTATTCGGAATAATATAATTATCAAAATCCCGAACCGTTCCAGAGAAAATTAATTGTCCGTTTTCAATCATAAAAATATGATCACACACCGCCTGCACCTCCGGCAATATATGTGTTGAAAGAATCACCGTACGATCCTCGGCTATTTTTTTAATTAAATTCCGAACTTCTGCAATTTGATTCGGATCCAACCCGTTTGTCGGCTCATCCAACACAACGAAATCCGGATTATGAATAATCGCTTGAGCAATCCCGACCCGCTGTTGATATCCACCGGAAAGATTACGAATCAGCCGGTTACGAAAATGTGTTATATTACATTGTTCTAAAACCCGATCTATCGCCTCTCCCACTTGTCTACCCGGAATATCCCGCATATTGGCACAATGTTTCAAATACTCCTCCACCGTAAGATCCACATGCAACGGGGCCTTCTGCGGTAAAAAACCGATCAGACGTTTAGCCTCCACCGGATGTTTACGAGTATCGATACCCCGGATAAACACATCGCCCTCGCTCTGTTTCAAGACCCCGCACATAATATTCATCGTGGTTGACTTACCCGCACCGTTCGACCCCAATAACCCGTAAATACCATGTTTATTTATTTCCAAACTTATATCCTTAACGGCCCAATGAACCGAATAGCGGTGAAAAAGATGCTCCACCTTCACAATAGATTGTTCCATACATTTTTATTATAAGATTTACACAATACGTTCCACTAAAGGTCTTTTATAGACCTTTATCAATTCTCGATTTAAAAGATTCAGTGATTTTAAATCTCACTCGCACCGCACAACCCTCTTTACAATCACTGAATCATTCTACCCAAACATTACACGTTAAATTTCACATGATTATAATATCAAACTTGCTTTCCCCGGCAAACTCTTTTTATTCGTCGGTTTTCGGCATATTATATTTATTCCAGTTCGACCATTTAAATTCAAGATCAACAATTCGCCCGAAGCCATCTTTCTGATAAATCAAATGCTTTTGATAAAAAAGATGCTCATTCTTTATCGTAAACGTTGCGAAAATCCCATTAAACGTGACAACACCTAATTCCGTTTCCGACGAGTTGGTCTCGATATCCACGATCACATCTCCCCCTTCAACCTCATCAAACTTGTAAGCTTTCTTGGTCGACAAATCATACCAGTAAATCGTGTTACCACTCGAAAAGAAAAAGTACCCGCGTTGCCTCAACCGATAAAACTTAGAATCTTCACTCAAATACTTCGCCCCGTCAAAATTCGACTGATCACAACTAGACATGGCTATCGCAGAAAAAGGCGGGTTTACCGTGGGCATAAAATAAGCAACCTTCATATTCAAAGCTTTCACAACATCCCCTTGCTTGAAAAGAGCAAAAGTGGGTATATCACTCCACGATGACTCCTGCCCGGAACGCATATACAACAAATCCCAATCCCCGTAATCATTCAAATTAATCAACGTATCCGCATCAAGCATACGAATCGGATAAAACTTCTTGATATCAGAAGTATTATACCCGCTCCCGAACCACAACAACCGACGATTTTCAGCATCATTAAAAGCATTAAAAAAAGCGGCCGTGGGTTTTCCGGTAAAAATGATATCCCGGATATTCAAACGCTCCCCTTCCAACTGCATACGTACTCCCGTGAAAGGAGTCGTGAATAAATCGACCTTCCTACCATCGTCAAAATAATCCCTGGAATATAAATTCCCATTCTCATCCAACAAGAAATCCACCCCGTTTCCCCAAAAGAAATCCTTCACATTCAATTCGGCAGGTACATTCCCCACGAAATCCTGGGCAACTGTCATTTCCTTTATATACGAAACTCCATTCAAATACAACGATCCACTCTCTTGAATCACGACCACCACGGTACTATTATTATGTATGATCTGTCTCAGCCGTTTCGGCCCACTCCCCAAACTTTCATCCGGGTACAGAGTTTTATACAAATCCGGATATTCCGTGTAGAAACGTTTTTTATCATCCGTCATCTCCGGCCGAATATACGACAATGCTGATTCTCCACTTTTCTCACTCAATATCAACCATCCTTGACTCAAAGCGGCCTGTCCGGTCAACCACAATTCTTCAGAAAAATGTACTACTTTCGTGCGCAAATCCATAGCACACATTCTTACCCCCACCCCCTTTTCCGCATTAGGATAAAAATCCAGATCAAAACCAACACAGGCCGTATCAATAGCCGCAACTCCTTCTTTTTTATCCGTTATCTCCCACCAATAACTGAAATTCACAGAATCTCCCTCTTGTGCATACGTCACCTTAGGAGAATAAAAATAACGTTCACCCAGATAATACGTCTTATTCAACGGATTTACCTCCAAAGTAATCCCGTTCGTGGGGGTATAATCATAGTTCCCTTTATCCTCGTAACAGCCATTCAGCATCAATACCCCGGCCACGAGACTAATATAACTAATTTTATTCATGACTTTTCACAATTAAATATTAACCTTTCACCGGGACATCTGTAATGTCTGCCAGTTTAATCCCATTATATTCTGTCACGCCAGCTTTTTCCTGATCTTCCAACCAATACTTAAACTGCAAAGCGTAAGCACGCTTCTCTGCTGGCGACGCTTCACTCAAATCCGTTTGGTTCGTAACGATAATAAATAACGTATACTTATCATCACTATACACACCCAGATAATTGTTCACGATACCCCGATCCCACCAATCCGGTTGAGATATCTTATCACTTACTCGCACAATGGCGTAATCATTATCCGAAGGGATCACCGTGAAATTTACATTATCCTTTAAACGCAAAACAATCCGGAACTCATCCTCCTTCATATCTGCCGTACGATTCAATTTCACCCGTAACGTATCGGAAAAAACACCTGCCCCGAAAGTCAGCCGTTCCAACGAAAAGTGAGTATTCTCAATACCGGTACTCATGTCAGTATCCACAACCACCTCATAATCCAAAGCCGAAGCGAGTGCGTTTCCCGTAATCTCTACCGGTAACTTTACCTCAAATGAGTTTTCAGTCGGGTAATTTACAAACGACACCCTTACCGAATCCTGATAAGCATTCGTAAAGCGAATATAATTCTCCGACGGGTTATACCTCATAATCTTCTCTTCACTACAAGAGAAAAACACCAAAACAAGGAAAATAACATATATCTTATTCATAACTCTACACACTATCATTAAATACTAGTTTCACTCTCCGGCACGGGAATAACCCAGCGATCTGTCATATCAATCGGCTCTTCCTCACCGTTATACATATCCCGTCCCAAACGCTTATGCATATAAAAACAACCTCCTTCCGACAACGTCTCCCGGATGATATCATTATACAAGATTTCCAAAAACTCATCTTTACTCGTCACACTCAAAGGAATTTTTGCTTCCCGGGCTACCCTTAAAGTTTGAAGAATCGCTACTGCACGAGGCAAATCCGTGTCAGCCAAACATTCACACATAATATGATACACCTCGCTCAAGCGAATCACCGGGGCCAAAGGCCCTTGATATGCGATTATATCCTTAGCCTTATCCGTCAACGCATCCGGACTTTGCCATCTTAAAGAAGTATAGTCCCCGCCAATCAACACCTTCAACCTACAATCATCCTTATCTTCTCCAAATAGCAAACCCGTATTTTTCAAATAATAAAAACTACCCGGGCCTCGATCCGCCTCGAATAACTCGTACTCGGTCTGGTTTACCGCGGCAAACAAAATGTCCTCATACATCTTACGATACACATCATTTTTTGTAGCCGCTTCCCCCATATTGGCCACTTTCGTGAAAAAGAACCAATTCTTCCCAGACACGCCATCCGGCCCGTAAGCATAAACATCATTAGCACACCGCAAAGCGTTCACTTTATCCCCTTTCCACAAATACGCCCGGGCCAATAAAGCCGAAGCGGCAAAATAATTCATTCGCGTAGCACGCCCGTTAAAAAACAAGCCGCCCTTCACCGACGTCATATTCGCTTTAATCCTGGCTTCCACACTTTTAACCGCCGTCAAATTATACAACGTATCATGATATGCCAAACACTTCTTCGCCAATTCCAAATCCTCTATGATCCTTCCCATCACGTAATCAACGCTCTCTTTCTCCGGAAAATGAAGAGGATAACTCGTCACGTAAGGTATATACCGCTTGCCATCATCCTGCACGGGAGCGGGAGCATACAACCTCATAATCTCAAAATGCATCAACGCTCGCATTCCCAAAGCTTCTCCCAACACTAAATCCCGTTCCACTTTCCCGTAAGGAAAAAACGTCGTATCCTTCGTCTCGACCTGCTGTATCAAATTATTACAGTTAGCAATCACGTTAAACGCCCGTTTCCATATCGGATCCGTTATTTTATTGGCATTCGAAGTACCGTAAGTATAACTTGCCAAATCCCAATAACGAGAGTTAACATTATCATTGTCATAATTTTGCCCCAACACGCTGGCCGCCCCCCAAGTCAAATCACGTCCGTACAAATCTTGTTGACTAATCAAATAATACAACCCGTTTATCGCTGTCCGGAACCCCTCATAGCTTCCGTATAACTGTTCTTGTGTCACGGTTGTACTGGAATCCACGTCCAACCAATCATTACATGACCAACACATGATACAAGCTATGATCCCCGTACATATTTTATTCCATGTTCTTTTCATAACTAAATCCCTTTAAAAAGTTGCATTCAAGGTAAAATTAAATGTTCTCGCAAACGGGTAAGCTAACCCTCGTTCCCGTTTTACCGAAGACGTGTAAGCAATCTCGTTCATATTCAACTGAAGTTTCATCCGGCTAAACCCAATTCGACTAACCAAATGAGGATCAAACTCATATCCTAAAGAAAGAGAATTACAATTCACCAAACGATTTCTTTGAACAAAACGGGAAGTAGGACGAGTCACTTGATAACGATCCTTGATCGATTTCAACGGGGCAACATCCCCCGGCTCCAACCAACGTTGCGTGTACACCCTCTTATCCACATTACTCCCCCATATATTAACACACTCCACGTTATCCACCAAGGTTGAATTATACAAATCTCCCCCTGTCTCGAACAAAGCAGCCGTGAACAATGTCCACCTCTTCCAACGGAAATTAAATCCAAAAGATCCCTGCAACTTAGGCTCAGTGTTACCCACAACAACCTGATTCGTTGCATTCCAATCATAAGTAACATTTCCCTTTGCATCAAGAAATACTTCCCGCCCGTTCGCCGGAGATATACCCAATGACCGAACAGCATAGATTGATGTCAACGAAGCACCTTCGGTATATTTCAACAATGGTTTATTATACTTCGGATACTTCGAATAGTAATCATCTACACTCTGATTATACTCCTTCAACGCATCGGAAATCTCCATGATGCGATTCTTATTATGAGAGGCCCGGAAAAACACGTTCAATCCCCAATCCTGCTTTTGAATCGCATTCGCATTCACATTCACCTCAACACCCCGATTCCTCACTTTACCCATATTATCCTTATAATTCGTAAAACCCGAAGACGGCACGATAGATACATCCGTGATCAAATCATTCGTTACCTTATCATACCACGACAAGTTTAGCGTGTAACGTTTAAAAAGAGTCATATCCAACCCCAGATTCAACGTTGAGGTCTTCTCCCATGACAAATCCTCATTTCCCATATAAGTCAACGTGGCACCCATCCCGGTCGTATGCCAAGCTCCCGCCTGCACCGTATACGTGTGACGAGCTGCAAAAGGGGGATAATTCACCTTACCCGTTTCTCCCCATGTCCCGCGAATTCGTAGCTGAGACACGACATCATTATCCGCTAAAAATCCATAATTATGTATGTTAACTCCCAATCCTGCAGAATAAAAAGTAGCAAAACGTCGGTCACTACCAAACTCGGACGACCCATCCGTCCGCATCGAAACATCCACCAAATAAATATTCTTATACGAATAATTCCCCATCATAAACACACCGAACAACCTCGTGTGATTGTCTGAAAAAGTAGGTATATTACTGGATAATTTATTCGCGTACTGAGGTTTATTCAAATCGGAAGAAGGGAACCCAATATATTTTGCAGACTCATACTCACTCTTAGAATCCTGCACGTTCATCCCCACGCTCAAATTAACATTATGATCTTTAAACACCCGATTATAACTCAACAAAAGACTCATATCCCAACTAAAGTTCTCCGATCGGGACCTACTCAACGTTCCTCGTTCCAAAACATCCTTGCCATCAAAAGTAGCAGAAGCCGGGTCTTTAAAATTCCGGGTTTTCGTATCTTTATAATTAATACTCAATGTACCTTTCAACAAGAAATTCTCCAAAAAAGTAATATTAAATCCCAGATTATTCGTGAATTGATTATAGTTACTTCCACTCTCGTTATTCACCATCAACGCCTCGTAAAGCGGATTTACAGCCCCTTCATTTTGCCCGTAAGTTTTCGGGAAACGATTCAACAACTCCCCGGTTTCCAAATCATACGGGGCAAAATAAGGCTGCATCCTCACATAATCCCCAAAAGACCCGTAAGGAGAATTCTCGGACACCGTACGTGCAAAAGAAACTTCATTTGTCACCTGCCACGATTTCATCCGGTAATCCAACTTCAACCCGACACTGAAACGTTCACGCAAAGACTTCTTCATTACCCCGTTATCCATCCCATAACGCAAATTCAACGCAAAACGAATCGCCTCCATTCCCCCATTTATGCTCAAACTATGATTATGATTAATCCCCGTCCGTAAAGGCTTAGAAAGCCAATAAGTATCCACCCCGCGAGTTATATAATTATTTTTCATTCGCCAATCTGCCAACCGGGAAGCATAAGGAGTTCCCAATCCTAAAGGATCATCCACATCCAGCAATCCTGCCGCAACTTCCGCCTCTAACTTTTCCCGGGCATTCATCAAACTATAAGAAGTCAAATCCGGTTGCGTTATAGACCCGGTCAAATTATATGTCACGTTCAATTTCCCCACTGTCGGGGCCACCGATTCGATAACAATTACCCCATTAGCCGCACGAGAACCGTAAATAGCCGTTGCCGCCGCATCTTTTAATATCGTTATATTCTCAATCAAATTCGGATCCATATCATAAACCTTCTCCGCAGACACTTCATAACCGTCTAAAATAAAAACAGGCAAATTCGGGTTAGCCGTCAACGCATATTCAGAGGTTTCGGATTGTAACACCTCCAACTCGGAAACTCCACTAATCCCGGAGCGTCCCCGCACGTAAAACTCAGGTAAGGTATTCGGATCAGATCCCATCTCGTTATTCTCCATGATACGTAACGAAGGATCAAAAACCTGCAAAGCCGATATCACATTACCTTGAGAAACCTTCAATAACTCATCGCGCTTCACCTCCGTGTAAGCCCCCGTGAAGCTAGATTTACGAATGGTCGCATATCCCGTAACAACGACTTCTTCTACCTCTGTCATATCCGGCTTCATCTTCACGTTCACCACCTTCGTACTATCCACGATCACCACTTCCTGCTTCTCATAACCGATTGATGTAAACACCAGCGTCACGGGTAATTTCATTGCCAAAGCGTATTTAAACTTCCCATCAACATTACTGGAAAATCCCACGTTCGTACCTTTAATTAAAATCGTCACTCCAGGCAACGGCATTTCTTTCTCATCACACACGAAACCATTTACTTCCTGAACCCGCGACGATTTTATTTGTTCCCGAACCTCCAGAATCAACACGAAATCCTCTTTCTCCTCGAATTTCACCTCTTTCCCTGCAAAGATCTGATTTAGAGCCTCACCAATCGTCACATTCTTCAACGTCACGCTCACTCGCTCGTTCATATCCACTTGCACATTGCTATAAAAGAAATCTTTGCCATACTCACTCCCTAACATTCGTAACACCTGTTTAATCGGGATCTCCTTTACTTCCAACGAAACCTGTCGCGCTTGCGAGTACCCCGCTTTCGGCACACACAACAAACACCACAAACAAATTAAACCAACCAAACGCATCATCCTCCACGTTTTTTTTTGCCCTATCCGTAATATCAGATCAGGCTCTTGATTTTTTTTCATATATTTGCATTTAAGGTTATACATAGCTTCGTACCCAGACTCTCAATTCAAGGGCACAAAGCAATTGACCAATTAAAGTCGAGAAAGCCTAGCCACTTTCTCGATTTTTATCTTCTTGAAATAACAATACTATCTCCTTGCACACCAAAACGCACGTAACTCGTGGCCTCGATCATCTCGATCAAATCACCCAAAGGTCTAAACTTCAACATCGCCCCGGAAAAACGAACCTCTTTCAAATCCTCCTGTTGGAAAGAAATCTTCACATCATACCAACGGGCAATTCGCAACGCAATATCTTCCAACCGGGCATCCTCGAAATGAAACGTCCCGTCAACCCATGACGTGACATAAGCAACATCGACCTCTTGAATCTCCAATCCCTTTTCACCGACAACGGCCTGTTGTCCGGGTTTCAATATCACAGAATCCCCCCCGTGTTCGATCACTCGTACCGCCCCATTTATCAATGTTGCCGCAGACATTAGCTCATCCTTATAAGCAGAAAGATTAAATTCAGTACCCAACACCCTCACATTCAATCGTTCCGTTTCCACGTAAAATGGACGCCCCGTATCACGTTTCACTTTGAAATATCCCTCCCCTGTCAATCTCACCCTTCGTTCTCCCGCTTCAAAAAATTCCGGAATCTCCAATGTAGAAGCTGAATTCAACCAAACAACAGAACCATCCTCCAAGACTATTCGATATTCTCCACCATTAGGTACCACCAACTTATGCATCCGATTGACTCCACTTGCCAAATTATCCTGACTCTCATAATGCAAAACCCGATTAGAATCCACTCGCATGACAACCCCACCCGTTCCTGTCAAAACAGTATCTCTCATCCTCTCGTCAATCTCCACCTTCTCCCCGTCGGCCCAAACCAGATAAGCCCGTTCATTGCCGGGAACTGCAACCTGCGCAAACATCCTGTGTTCCCGCTCCACACTCTCCCGATCTCGCCACAACAAATACCCACTCACTCCGGCAACTAATACCCATATTGCCGCATATCTCAACCAAAGTCCCCAATGTATCCGTTTTCTTCTCCGACTCTTTACCAATTGTAAGCTCCCGGAAATATCCGGTCTAAACTCTTCTCGCAACACGGATAACCGTTGACGTACCGCCATAAATATGCGTAACTCCCGCTCATGCTCCACACCCTCGGCCAACCATACCGACAAAAGTTCTTCCTCCTTTGCAGAAAGTTCCCCGTCAACCTTTTTTACCAGCAATTCCTCTATCTTATCATCCATAAATTTCATTGTATTAGGAATACTTTTCATCAGAGGACGCATCACCCTCGAAAAAGGGTGATTCAAAAAAGGAAATATTTTACTAAAATTTATCTTTTAAGAATAAATGACTCATTACCCGAGAAATAGCAGAACAACAAAGTAAGTTCTTGCATCGAGAATTTATGTCTTAACTCCCGGTAAGCCATCCGCATCTGTGTCTTTACCGTGTTTAAAGAAATCCCCAAACGTTCGGCCACGTCCGCATATTTCATATCTTCCAATACCACTAATTTCAACACCAATCGACGCTGCTCCGGTAGACTCTCAACCGCTTCCCAAACAAACTGCCAATCCTCAACAACAACCTCTTCCGCTTCATGATCTTCCACTTTTTCCAAACCGACACCGGATCTTGCCTTTCGAGCGTAACTCACACATCCGTTCCGTACCGCCACGTACAAATAACTATCCAAAGAAGCACTATTACTAAGCGTTATATTCTTCTCCCATATCTTGATAAAGATATCCTGTACGATATCTTCCGCCGCTTCAAAAGAACCGACAAAGGCATGGGCAAACCGACACAAATCCTCATACCTACTAGTAAATAAATAGTCAAAAGCAGGTTCATGACCTTTCTTCAAGTCGTTCACCAACGCTTGAACATCGTTATCATATTCTGCTCGCTCCTTCATAAAAATTCTCTAAATTCCACAAACACAAATTTAAAGAAATATATTATTCAGCGAAAAAATAAACCGATTATTTATGACTACCCCTTATTTCTATTCCTATTTTCATATAACCTAAGCCACAAGTAAACTATATTATAAACCTGGCTATTGCCTGATTATTTCCACTCAATAGTGTGAACGCTTTTCCATTAAGCAACTACATTGATTTTATCACGGAAGGCGACACGACACGGAAAGCGATAAAAGTATCTTTCAACTCGGAGAAATACAACCCGGAAATCCGTTACACGTTTGACTGTAGTCTTCTTTCAAGGCGTCTATATCCCGAACCACGTACGGGTAAAAATCTCTGAAGAGAAGAAAACGTATAAAGTAGTGATACAATAGCCTTAAACACCATACAAGTATCTAATTTTAGCTCCAAATATACTATCAAAAAAAGAGTTTGGGAACATGTAAATCACTCCGGCAAAATCTCGATCCAATAACCATCCGGATCACTGATAAAATAAAGCCCCATATCCGTGTTCTCGTAGCACACGCAATCCATCTGTTTGTGATAGGCCCGCACGGCATCATAATCTCCGGGAACACGCATACACAGATGGAACTCCCCCTCACCCAAATCATAAGGCTCCTTACGATCTCTCAGCCAAGTCAATTCCAACAGGAAACCCGTTTTCTCTTCTCCCATATACACCAATATAAAAGAACCATCTGCCACCTCCATTCGGCGTACTTCCTTCAATCCCAAAGCTTTCTCGTAAAAGCGAATACTCCTATCCAAATCAAGAACATTAAAATTGAAATGATCAAATCTACTCTTTATTTCCATTTTTTATAAATTTAGAATGTAAAATTTAAAATGTAGAATAAAATGCTTTGTGGTTCAATTCCACGAAATGAACTCCCCGACTTTCCGCATATTCCCGAAAAGCATTTGCCTCATCGTATGCATTATCAAAATGCATCGGGACAAACGTTCCCACATGAAAACGATCAACGAACTGCTTTGCTCCCAGCATGTACTCTTTTCCTAAACGGGGATCAACCGGAAGCATCACGAGATCGATCCGATCTACGTGTCGGGAGATCACGTCAAGCTCGGAGAAATAAGCATTTTCCGCTTCCCTAATCTCCTCTCCCGTCGATTCCTCCTTCCAATGCCAGTTATTCAAATCTCCCGCATGAAAGATCAACTTCCCGTCCAAATGTAAAAGAAAAGAGATTCCCAAATCCGTTGATCCGAAAGCTTCAACTTCCAATATCCCATCTGACCATGTTTCTCCCTTATCTAGATAGTAAGCATCATCCGGCTCCGCCAACTGGTTTTCAAGGATATCTTTTGAGAAAATAAACTGCACATCCGGACGTTCTTGCCGCCAAGTCAAAACCTCCGGGTTAAAATGATCCTCATGTGAATGAGAGGACAGCACGTACAACCGACCGGGACGCTTCAACAATTCCCCATGAACAATTCCAGTTAATGACTTTTCAACCGAATCCTTGTAATAATCAATAATCACCGTAAATTCCTCTCCCAACAAAGCAAAACCGCTATGGTATATATAAACTAACTCCATCACATTATATTTCCTTTATATACGTAAAAAACAATCACAAGTTATCTCTTTTTAAAGATCAAATGCTCCATAAACAACACGGTGATCACCCCCATCACGAAACCATTTCCCACGATCGGCTTGAACAAAGAAGGTATCAAATTTAACACCTCTTCTGGGGCAAACGATAGCAACAGGGCAACCATCAATGGTAAGCCAACAACTACCCCACTATCAAAATCCACGATCGCCTTCTCTCTCACCAACATCTGTAACCCGGCAGCCAATTGCGTCGCCATCAAATAGAGCAAAATCGCACCCATCACCACACCCGGTATCGTCACCAACATACCCACAACAGAAGGGAAAAAGGCACACAAAATCAATCCAATCCCGGCAGGTAACAAGGTATAGCGAGAAGCGCACCCTGTGGCAGAAATCACTCCCGGACTCATGGAGTAATCCACCGGGCCAATCACCCCGAACAATCCGGACAGGACGTTCGTCACTCCCACGATCCCGACACCCCGAGTTGTACGCTGATCCATACGATCGGCCTGTAACATATGTCCAACAGCCTGTATTGAACCAAGCTCGTTCACAATCAAAGCTATATAACAAAATAGGAATGCCAAAATCGTCCCCGCCTCAAAATCCAACGGAAAGTTTAAAACAGTCGCTTGTTCCGGTATTATCCCGGCTCCCGTCGAAGTCAACATCGGAAAACCAAACACTCCATAATACACCAATACGCCCCCCACAATTCCCCATAACACCGTGGTCGACTTCCATATTCCCCGCAACAATTTATTCACGACCACCAAAGCCAACACCAGCACCAGTGTGAAAAATAAATTAAACAAGGCATGTTCCGTATCTCCCAACACCAGTTTCAAGATCACCGGTGTCAGCGTGAACGCAATCAAAATTAAAATAACCGTAACGATACGGGGCGTAAACACGAATTGCAACTTTCCCAACAACCCGCTATATGCCAGCACGGTCAGAACTAGACCGCCCACCATAATACTCGTGTAAACAGCCGGAATCCCCGACGACATAGTGGACAGAATCCCAATCAACAACACCGATGCCGGCCCGATAATCAGCGGCAACCGATGTCCCCACAGCACTTGTACAATCATCGCTATCCCCATGATCCCGAACAATTTTTGCAAATAAAATGTCTGTTCTGCCACATCCGTGTAATGAAGTTGCGACACGATAATTCCCATGATCACCACACAAGGAAGGGAGACAATCCACCACTGCAACCCGTACATCAACATGGGTAAAATCCCCGGCTTATCATTCAACTCGTATTTCATATCCTTCGAATTTTAGTATGTAAAAATAGCACTTTACAGATTCCTATTCAAAAAAAACGAGAACATTTAAAATATTATTATTTCTCATTCGTCTACAATAATAGAAAGGCTAACCAATAAATATAAATTTAAAATAAACAAAGCCATGAAACGCTATCAAGAAACAATGCTCAAAAACTTCGAAATATTACTTCCTTACATTCTTCTTTTGGGAGTTCTAGTATTACTTGCAATATCCATATATTTGTTGCAAGATTTCACGAAGATATATCAAACTTACACGACATTCTAAAATAAACGTCATGAGAGATTTTAGACAAAACAGAGGAGTATTCGCCCTATTCATGCTTATCGGTCTGGCTGCCATTATCGCCACCATCATGCTTTTATGGAATTACTTGATTCCCTCCATCATCGGTTGGACAACTATCAATTACTGGCAAGCTCTTGGACTTTTCGTCCTCACTCGCTTGTTGTTCGGTGGTTTCCATGGTCACGGATTCATGAGACCTCCGGGAAAACCCGAACATTTACACCATTTATGGGGGAAAGTCAAAAATATGTCTCCGGAAGAACGGCGGAACTATATCCGTCAACGATTTGAAGAACGCCAACAAGTATTCAATGATGATATTTTCAGAGAAGAAAAGCCAAAAGAATAACCCTCGACAATGGATAAACAACAAGACCTGCCTCCCTGTAAGATAAACATATCAGAGGTTTTCAAGAAATATCAGGAGCAACTAAAAAGTTTCATCGCCAAACGGGTTACCGTCCAAGAAGACCGGGAAGACATCCTACAAGATGTCTTTTACCAGTTACTTAAAACGGACCCGGTGGCTTCCCCCGTGCAAGAAATTTCAGCTTGGCTCTACACAGTTACTCGCAATCTTATCATTGACCGGAAAAGAAAACACCGGGAAAAAGAAATACCACAAGCCCGAACAGAAGAGGAAGAAACATTTATTCTGAAAGAAGTATCCGAATGTCTCTTTGATGCGGACAATTCTCCGGAAAAAGAATATATGCGCTCATTGGTCTGGGAAGAACTTGACAAGGCTTTGGCAGAACTTCCCGATGAACAACGAATTGTATTCGAATTGAATGAATTACAGAACTTTTCATTCAAGGAAATATCAGAAAGTTCCGGTATTCCAGTCAACACCCTTCTTTCCCGGAAACGATATGCCGTTCTATATCTCCGGGAAAGACTTTACAATATATACGAAGAACTACTTGGCGAATAAGCACTTCTGCATCCGAAACCGTCAAGCGATCACCACTCTCCATCAAAAGCCCTATTCCCTTAACATTTTCAAGACATGAGACGCAAGTATTTTTACAAAAAATCCGTATGTTTGTGAGTAAAGTCTTAACCATTTAAACAACACGACAACATGGACGATCAGCAAAAAGATCAGGAAGTATTTCGCCAAAACCTGAACGAGAAAGGAAGTTTCCAGACTCTATTCCAAATATACCTGCTATTTACCCAAAAAGGCACACGCCCCGACGGGAAGGAGGTTCAAAAAGCATTACTATCCAAATTCGAAAAGGTGGATATTGTAGCCAACGTGAAGGATTCCCTCTCCACTTTTGCTATCTGGAAATACATCGTGGAATACAAGGATAACCAACGCCTACCCGCACAAGTATTGATGTCCGACTTCGAAAACTTCGACGGAAACAAGGTAGACTTGATGCAACGCAGCCAGTTATGGGATTGCCCGGAAAAAGACGAAATTCTCGCCAATTGCAAATATAAAATCATGCTTTCCGACTTCATGGCTTCCGGTCTCCCTTATAAAGAACGTTGTGCCATGTTAACGGAATGGCTGGAAACTACCCTCGAACTATTTCCGGACTGTGTTGCCGTGTGGACACCCTCAAGTGGCAAACTGCTAACCCGTGAACAGGTTTTAAACAACCCATGGGCCGCTCCCGCACAATTCCTTCATTTCGGGATGAACATCCGTTTTTTCAACATACAAAACACGAACGACATGATGGTGGACACGCTCGGGCTATATGCTATCGGCTTACCCGACATCCAGTACCATTTCCACGATCTGGATCCAAACGCTGTGGTTAACCATGCCTACAACGCCGCAGCATACATTTTCGACACAGACGCTTCCATCAAGGACGGGGAAACCATCGATGGAATCTCGGAACAAGGCATTGACCGCAGCATACAATGGAAATGCCAATATGAACGATCCCTCATCCAACCCGACCGGGAAGTCATGGACATTTGTCCCGGGCAATACGCAGCAGGTGGAAGGGAATAATCCGAACATTTATCCCAAAATCCACGTAAAAACCTAACAACACTCAAACATTAAAAATATATGAAAGTAATAGCAATCAACGGAAGTCCCCATCCACAGGGGAATACCTTCCATGCTTTAAAAACCATTGGCGAGGAATTAAAAAAAGAAAACATAGAGTTTGAAATACTCCAAGTCGGGAGCCAGAATATTCACGGGTGCATGGGATGCAATATGTGTTTCCGGAACAAAAACGAGAAATGCGTAATCACAACCGACTCTTTCAACGAATTATTACAAAAAATCAAAGATGTTGATGGCCTTATTTTAGGCTCTCCCGTTCATTATTCCGGTATTGCCGGAACCATGAAATGCTTTCTCGACCGGGCATTCTACGTTTCCGGAGCTAATGGTAATTGGTTCCGACACAAGGTTGGAGCAGCAATTGTTGCTGTTCGTCGCTCAGGTGGCTCCCACACCCTCGATGGCCTATAT
>DYVS01000264.1:0-3173 GCA_020743075.1 Butyricimonas virosa
GTAAAATAGTGTTATCAAAATGCTATATTATTGTTATCATATTGTGATCCGCTCCCATTCCCCTCCCATTCCGCTCCTATTCCCCTCCTATTAAAATTAAAAAATTATTGTAATATAATAGTAACAATTAACACTAGGATAAGTCTATTATAACAATTTAATCACAGAATAATAGTTCTATCGGATAGAAATTCCCTCAGAAAATCCTCGTTACCGGGACATAACTCCACAAGATTTTTTATAGCAAAAAACGAACGTTTATTAACGTCACAAATATAGATCTTTTTTACTAAAGATCGACTATATTGCTTATTTTTTAATATTCTATCGATCAGATAGAAAGCAAAGCAAATATGAATATTATCCATTTTGTTGATGGTCAGTATTTCCGTATAATAAAACGTTCATTTTTTGACACGAAGAAAAACACCTATGGATAGTCATAACACATTGCCCATCAAAAAATTACTCGTTGCCGAAGACAATGAAAGTAATTTTCTTTTAGTCATGGCTATCTTGAAAAAAGAATACCAGATCATCCATGCCGTAGATGGAGTGGAAACCCTCCAAAAATACCGACAATACTCTCCCGACGCCATTCTCATGGATCTCAAAATGCCAAACATGGACGGATTGGAAGCTACCCGTGAAATCCGGAAATTAAACACATATATCCCCATCATCATCGTGAGCGCTTTTGCCTTCGACAGTGACAAGCAAGAAGCAAACGAAGCCGGTTGTACGGACTATCTTACGAAACCGATCGACTCTCGTTTATTAAAAGAAACTTTGAAAAAATACCTTTCCTGAAACTAAAACAAAATTCGCACGAAATAGACCTGTTTTTCGATATACGAATCACAAAAATCAACGAATTACAATACAGAATAATTTCTACATTAGAAACAATCTATATAATGCCAAGTTGATAACAAATAACTTGTACCTATTAATAAATTAATTATATTTGGAACGCTTTTCATAGTGATTGAAATCAAATCACTGGAAAAAGCAAAAAATTATAAGAATGTGTGCTTCTCATTCAAGAAAAAATAGAGTAATTAATACAGGTATTGAATGCAAACGTTATCGGACCATATCTTAGATATTGCCCAAAACTCGATACGAGCCCAAGCCTCTCGTGTTGAAATTGAACTGCAAGAGAATATAACGAAAGATTCTCTTGTTATTACGATCAGAGATAACGGGTGTGGTATGGACGAAACCACGGTTGCAAAAGTTACCGATCCTTTTTTCACGAGTAGAACCGTGCGTAAAGTCGGGCTGGGCATCCCTTTATTCAAACAGAATGCAGAGGCAACAGGAGGAACCTTGAAAATAAAATCAAAACCGGGAGAAGGTACCACAATCGAGGCAAGCTTCGGTCTTTTACACTGGGACAGACCACCCATGGGTGATATTGCCGGGAGCATCGTGATTCTCGTGTCGGCAAATCCCGAAATCAACTTTATTTACCGTCACACCACGGAGAAAGGGGAATATACGTTCGACACGAATGAAGTAAAAGAGATACTGGAGGGAGTACCTCTCAACGACCCGGAAATCGTTATAGCATTAAGACAAATGATCCGGGAAAACATAAAAGAGATTACACAAACAAGTTAACACAAAATAACCTTAATCATTTTATATGGAAAAAATCAAATCACTCGCGGACCTCAAACGCATCAAAGAAAACGTGCAGACGAAGATTGATCTTCGGGAGAAAAGTGAACAGGTTGAAAACCTGATCCAGATTAAAGTGGCTATGGCAACTTGCGGGATCGCCGCAGGTAGTAAGGACACCATGAACTACTTTATCGAGAACCTGGAGAAAAACGGGATTGCTGCCGTGGTTACACAAACCGGATGCATGGGGTACTGTTACGCGGAACCGACCGTGGAAATCACAAAACCGGGGAAAGACCCGATCGTGTTCGGACATGTAACGACCGAAAGAGCCGAAGAAATCATTCAGAAATACCTGAAGAATGACGAGCTCGTGGCCGACATCATTCCGGTAAATTTTGAAACAATCTAAAACAAAAAAAAGACAGCTAGAACAACTAATCAAAACCTTGAATCTATGAGTTATAAAATGCATATCCTCGTTTGTGGTGGAACGGGATGTAGAGCATCTGCCAGTCACCAGATTATTACCAGACTGGAAGAATGTTTAAAAGAGAAAAACCTAGAAGACGAAGTTCAGGTCATCGCAACCGGTTGTTTCGGTTTCTGTGAAAAAGGACCGATCGTGAAAGTCATGCCTGACAACACCTTCTACGTACAGGTTAAGCCGGATGACGCCGAGGAAATTGTAAATGAACATGTTATCAAAGGACGTAAAGTCGAAAGATTATTATATAAAGATCCGGAAAAGAAAGAAGCAGTAAGCGACTCGAAACACATGGGTTTCTACAAGAAACAACTGCGGATCGCCTTGCGTAACTGCGGATTCATTGACCCGGAAAATATTGAAGAATACATCGCACGTGAAGGATATTCCGCGTTAGCGAAATGTATCACCGAGATGAAACCGGAAGAAGTGATCAACGAGATCAAATTATCCGGACTTCGCGGTCGTGGAGGTGGTGGATTCCCCACCGGATTGAAATGGGAATTCGCGAGCAAATACCAGGCTGACCAGAAATACGTGGTTTGTAATGCTGACGAAGGTGACCCGGGCGCATTCATGGACCGTTCCATCATGGAAGGTGATCCACATTCGGTTATTGAAGCCATGGCCATTTGCGGATACAGTATTGGGGCTACCAAAGGGTTGGTTTACATCCGTGCCGAATACCCGCTTGCCATTCAACGCCTGAAAACAGCCATCCACCAAGCCGAAGAATTCGGTTTACTGGGTGAAAATATCTTCGGAACCGATTTCTCGTTCAATATCGAACTACGCTACGGAGCCGGAGCTTTCGTTTGTGGCGAGGAAACAGCATTGATCCACTCCATGGAAGGACACCGCGGAGAACCCACGATGAAACCACCTTTCCCGGCAGAATCAGGTTACCTGAATCGCCCGACCAACGTGAACAACGTGGAAACCCTGGCTAATATCCCGGCGATCATCATGAAGGGAGCCAACTGGTTCAACAAAATCGGAACGGAACGTTCCAAGGGAACCAAGGTATTCGCCCTTGCCGGAAAAATCAATAACGTGG
>DYVS01000265.1:0-4107 GCA_020743075.1 Butyricimonas virosa
AGAAAATTTTATTAGACAGATAATACAGTTATAATCAATCATATATCACCAAATAATAAATGAAGCATGTTTGATAATTAATACTTGTAATGTTTTGATTTTAAATTAATTATATGTTTTATTAAACGAACAATTAATGCGTTGTTATAATCCTTAAAAGAGGAGGTATATGATTAACGAGAAAATAACGTTTGTTTCAAAAATTGTAGAATAGAATTTTAGTGATAAAGTTGCGCTTTGGGGTGACTTGATATTTTTTAATTACCAATATAATTCTTTTAAGTATGAACAAAAAACGGAATTTTGCAAAAATGGCACTTTTGGGTGCTTTACTTTGTGGTCTTGCAAGTCCAACATTCGTCGGTTGTAAGGATTACGATGACGATATAAAAGATTTGCAAGAACAAATCACTTCTAACAAGAAGGAGATTGATGATATTCTGCAAAAAATTAAGGATGGACAATACGTTCAGAAAGTTGAGTCTGTGGCCGAAGGGATTAAAATCACCTTGGGTAGTGGAGATGTTGTCACGATCAAAAATGGAACTAACGGAACTAATGGGACCAATGGTATCGATGGGACCAATGGTATCGATGGAGTTTCTCCGGTGTTGCATATCGAGGCTATCGATGGTGTAGATTGGTTTGTAGACCAGAACGGAGTGAAAGTTGGGAAAGTTCCTGTTCCGACTCCCGGAGAACCTGGACAGCCTGGAGAACCCGGACAGCCTGGAACCCCCGGAGTGTCAGGGAAATCTCCGTATATTATCGGTGCGGATGACATAAACGGTCTTACGGCTGTCGGCAACTGGGCTGTTTATGACGATGCTGCTAAAGCATGGAAAGATTCTGGTGTGAAAGCATTGAATGCTGTAGATGTTCATTCTGCTTATGTGGTTGAAGAAACAGATGCTTTTATTTTGAACGTTTGGAATAATGAAACAGACGCATACGAATCATTCAATCTCCCGAAATCAGTAGATTATATTCAGAGTCTAGTGTTTAGCCCGACCTATTCGGTGGGAGGATTAGCGAATTTCGTGCCCGTGTTCAGATTGTTTGATGATAAAACAACCCCGGGAGAGAAAGTTGGTTTGTTGACCAGTAATATGAATATTGATTTCATTTTGACTCCGCTTGCCGCCAGACCTAATATCTCGGAAGAAAATCTTTCTTTCATATTAAAAGAAACCGTAAGTTTAGGACGGGCTACAGCCCCGGAATTGATTGTCAATGAGAATGGAATGAAAAATCTTGACAATGGTTTCTCTTTGAATGTCTCCTTGAAAGGAATGAGTGATGAATTATATTCTAGCTGGCGTAAAGGCTGGACGGCATTCCTGCAAGTCCAAAACGACAAAGTGGGTATTGATTACACCACGACTGCTATTAATATCTATAATGCGGGCATTTACACGT
This sequence comes from Butyricimonas virosa, assembly GCA_020743075.1. Lineage (GTDB taxonomy): Bacteria > Bacteroidota > Bacteroidia > Bacteroidales > Marinifilaceae > Butyricimonas > Butyricimonas virosa_A. The sequence continues at coordinate 1,420 of DYVS01000265.1, forward strand.
CCGACCTGGAGCTTCATAACGCTGAAGGAGACGAAAGCCGTGAACTAGCTTACAATAGTGATGAAATCGTTGATTTGAATAGTGAGATCAAACTTTGTGATGGGTATGAACTTTTGGAGAATATGAATTTTGATCTTTCAGGTGTGACCTACACGGTAACATACACGTATGAGAATTACGCTGGAGTTGCTATTGCTACCGCTGATGCTGCAGGTTTCGTGGTTAAAGACAACACCGTGAAAATGAAGGAGGCTAAGACTAACTATATTGGAAATAAGTGTATTGCCAATGTTGCTGCCAAATTAGGAGAGGTAGAGCTTGTTTCAGGTACTTACACGATTACCGTAACTGCAGAACCGATAGTGGTGAAATATGCGAATGACGAGATCTTCGGACAAAACGGAGCCACGAAAGAGTGGGCAAATGAAAATGTGAATTTCTACTTCGGCTCGGCTACTGCTTCTTCTGAGGATTTCCAAAAGAAACTTTACACGGCTGCCGGATGTGCTACATTGGATGAATTCTTGGCATTGGTTGACGATGAATTTGCCACGAATCTTGCCGCTCAAGCGAATGGTGTTAAATTCGTGTGGTACGGAGCTAATGAGTCTGTTCAATACAAAGGACTTCGTATCGTTGCCCCGCTCACGGCAGAATGGAAAACCTACGATTTGACTATCGATATTCCGTTGCAGAATGGTACGGTTATTAAATTCTCTACAACGATAGATTTGACTATGCCAGATCTTAGCGGGTTGCTCGTGAAGAGACCGGCATTCTGGGAAGGTAACCAAATGTTAATTGTTGGTTCAAAAGATGGTGCTAATCCATATTTGATGGAAGGTAATTTGTTGGATGCCTATAATTCGTACATTCTTCCTGATGGCGTTACCCTCTCTTTCAAGAAGGTGACTGAAGCGGCTACGGTTACATTGAACGCTACCAAATTGACTTGGAATGGCGAAGAATTTGACGGAACAAACAATATTGTATCCATGATTCCGGTGCTTACTTACGGTGTTGGTGGTATTGAAAAAGAATTGACGTCATTCGATGCTAAATTCGTGAATCCGGTGAAAGCTTTGACTTGGACATTCGCAGCTAAAACTTTGACGGATAATGCCGCTGCGGTACAATCTTTAGCATTAACGGAGGGATTGGTAATGAAAGATCGTTTCGGTGATGATTTGATTGAAGCAACCGGAGCTATTAAGGGTGATTACGCTACTATTTACGGTTTGGAAGCAATTCAATTCGCTATCGTGAAAGTTGAGGTTGATGGTGTGGAAGTAAAGAACGAGACTAAATTGTCCATCACGAGCGAGAATAAGTTAGAATGGAATAACGTGGGTGGAGCTGCTATCGTGAAACCGATGACGGTTACCTTGAAAGCTTCCATGGTAAATACATGGGGAGTTCTGGAATCTCAAGTTGTGACAGTCACTGTAAAGGTAAATAGTGGAAACTAAGAATATCTTGACAAAGGAAAGTAAATAATGAATTTCGATATTCGTTATTGATTGCAACCAGGAGAATGGGGGTGTCTGATTCCAGGCACCCCTTTCTAATCAATTATTTTAAATTTACAGGTATGAGAAAAATAGTATTCTCTTTTTGTTTTCTGATGGTTACTTCTCTTTTGGTAGCCCAGAATCAAAAAAAACAGGCGTATAATGACTTTTCCCGCTGGAGCCTGGGGTTGAACGGGGGGATATCCATTTTCCGTGGAGACATGGTTTCCTTCTCTGCCGATAAAACCTACATCGGTGGACAAGGTGGTTTACAACTCGGTTATCAATTCACCCCGACATTTGGTTTGTCGTTGACAGCAGACATGGGACAGGGAAAAGGGAGTGCCAAAAAATGGGAGAAAGAGTTCAAGATTTACCCGAGCGGGGAGTCTTATTACGGGACGACCCCAGAGGCCGGTTTCGCTCGCTATAATGACCTTTACACCAAGGTGAAATATTTCACGGTTGGGTTACACGGTGATTTTAACGTGAATAACTTCTTCGGGAAGAAAGAAATGCGTCGCTGGACCGTGTTGTTGAGCCCGGCGGTTTACCTTCAAAAGTTCTCGCCGAAGCTCTACAAGAAAGAGGATGACAAGCGGTTTGATACCTCTTCCACGTTGGATAACAACGTGAATTTTGGATTGGGAGGAGACATCGCCTTGCGTTACCGGGCTGGCAAGCATATCGATTTACAATTAAAATCGGGGCTGGCGTGGATCGCTAATAACAATTTTGACGGTGTTGCCACTTGTTGCACGAGCAAGTATAACTGGCTGGCGAATCTCTCTGTTGGGGTTGTTTGGAAGATCGGTAACAACAAGAAGAAAGAGAACCTGATGTACGCTGCAGCCCGTTCCGTGGCCCCGGTAATACTTCCCGTGAAAGAGGAGATGCGCCCGGTGGTGAAGGAGGAGCAAAAAACGATTGTCAAGCAAGAAGAGAAAACGGTAGAGAACGTGGTGAAGGTGGAGGCAGTGGAGAAAACATGCCCGGAATTACCGACAATCCATTTCAAGCGTAATTTGGCGGTCATTGACACGGTGCGTTATGCCGGAGAACTGTCTCGTATCGTGGAGACGTTAAAGGAGTTCCCGGGAGTGAAGGTTGACATTCGGGGTTACACGGATCACACGGGTACCGATCGGGTGAACCTGCCGTTATCCTTGAAACGGGC
>DYVS01000266.1:0-6591 GCA_020743075.1 Butyricimonas virosa
TGTCTGAATCAAAGAATCAATGAAACCCACTTTTGTCTCTGAAGGCACAAACAAATAATTTCCTCTCGCATCATCGATTGCCATTACCCGATAGGTATCATCCTTAATATTGGTCACCCGAAACATTCCGGCACTATCCGTTTTAGCCACGTAACTCGGTAAATCGGTCAATGCCACGGAATCCGCAGTATTCTGGTAAAACATCACGGTAGCACCCAGCACGGGCAATTGCGTTTGCATATCAATGACCTGTCCCCCTAGCTCCATCGAATCCAGTTGCGGCCCCGTGGAAAACACGTACCGATAGAAACCGAGCGGGTTGCCCTCGTTATTATCCACGATCGCATCAGCAAAGTCCAGCGTGTAAGTCGTGTTCGGTTTCAAAGAATCCTGAAACGTCACCCGCACGTATTTTCCCCGCAAGCTCACCCGGGCTTTCTTCTTCATCGGGGGAGACATCACGAACTTCTTGTTAATATCCTTTAATTGAACATATTCGTCGAAATAAATATCAATCTGCTTTCCTTTGAAATTCGTAGAAAAAGATTCCGGAACCTCCTTGATAACCCGAGGGGGTGTCACGTCCTTCTCTCCTCCCTGCGGGTAACCCCTGTTTGCACAGGCATATATAATCAACGCCACGATAATAGCGACAAAACAGAATCCGTTCCAAAAAAATTTATTCATAGTCCTCAAAAATATTAACTTTACAAAACTAGGGAAAAAAAGCTAAAATCCTTTCAATTTTAGATTTAAGATTCAAGTTTTTTTAGATACTGCCGGACTTTCCTAAACAAGCAACACTCAGCCGAATTCCCTTGATTTTACTCAATTCCATCATACATGCCCGGATCGTGGCTCCGCTTGTCACGACATCATCTACCAACAACACGTGGCATTCCTCCACACAAGCCGTATCTCTCAACTCGAAAGCCTCAGCCACGTTATCAGCCCGTTGTCCCCGCTCCAAACCTGTTTGCGAAGGAGTGTTTACCACTCGACTCAACACACCCGACTCCACCCGAACTCCTAAAACACTTGCAATCCCCATGCCAATCATAAAAGCTTGGTTAAAACCCCGTTCCTTCTCCCGTTCAGGATGTAACGGCACGGGTATAATACAGTCAATCCCGCTGACATCTTTCATCCGTTCTCCGAGCATCTTCCCGGCCCACACGCCTAACTCCCGGTTGGAACGATACTTGATAGCATACACCAGTTTATGAAAATCACTTACCCGGTCATAGCGGAACAACCAGTACAAATGCCCGATTCCCAAATCATTCACAAACACCTCATCCGCCTCCTCGTCAACACCCTCGTTCAAAGGCAACCCGCTTAAACAAGCTGAACACAAAAAAAGTTCTCCATCAACCAGAACGTCACCACACACTACACATGCACGAGGATATAACAATCTGAAAAAGCTGGAAAAAATGGAAGAAGCAAACCATGTCATTGTTTGACAAAATTATACGTGATCGTTCCAGACTGTCGTTCCGGGGCTTTCTCGTCAACATTAAAATCCGATTTCAAGGCCGCATCCACAGCCACCTCCCGCAAAGCATCATCTTTCTTTGACTCTGCATCCACAACCTCGGCTTTAATAACCCGTCCTTGTCGGTTCACGACTACCGCCACAACGATTCTTCCACCAAACTCGCATTTATACACAGGAATCGGCAAATAAGTCTTGTAACGACCTTTTATATTATATGACACGCTACTCTTCCCCACATATACCGTGGATTGAAGCGAATCCAGCATCCGTTCCTTCTTGTCTCGCTGGGCACGAATGCTATCCTCCCTGTAATGTTTGTTTTTATTCGCCCGGTAACGCCCCCCGTAATCACTATCGATTTCTTCCTGCATTTGTTCGATATACTCTTTCACCCGTTCATGAGGTTGGGTCTCCGCATTTTTCTTCACCGCATCCTCGTTCACCGCCAACGAACGCAACATCTCGTTTACTTCCTCGTCTGCACTTTGGCGGAGTATCTGCTCTTTCTTTTCCCGTTCCTCCTGTTTTTGCTGAATGACTTCCGGCTCCGGCATATCAATCTCGATTTCCATTCTCTGTTGCGAATCCAGCCGTGAAATCCCTATACAAACTAAAAAGATAGCAAGCACAAGATGAAAAATCACTGTCCCCATCACGCCATACCGATGTTCCTTCAACCAATCCAACAGAGAATCTCTAATAGCATATATATCATTTTTCACGCTCATAACTTTACTCGAATTTAATCGCCTTCACCGGGCTAATCTTGGAAATCAGCATCGTCGGGACAATCAGCATTAAAACGGTTATCACAATCACACCTACATTTAATAATATCACGTACCCGAGGCTAAAATTAATTGGAACCGTGTCCATATAATACGTCACAGGATCAAGATGAATCACATGGAATATCGCCTGAATTCCTGCCAAAACAAAGGCCAGCACATTTCCCCACAACATTCCTTTAATAATCAATCCCGCCGATATGTACAGGAACAATTTTCGCAAGGAAACATTTTTGTAACCCAACGCTTTTAATATCCCGATCAACGTGGTCTTATCCAAGATCAAGATTAATAACCCCGACACCATATTAAAACCGGCCACCGTGACAATCAAAATCAAGATCACCCATACATTCATATTCAACAAGGCCAACCAGTCAAAAATTTGCGGGGCCACGTCGGCAAGCGTCTGTACTTCGTAATTTCCACTTGCATCATACACGACATTCTCCACATCCTCTACCACCTCGTTTAATCGCTCCACATCCTCCAGTTCGATGGCAATTCCGGAAACCTCCCCCGGCCCCCAGTCATTCAATTTCGTCAGATGTCGTTCATCGACCAACACCATCACGTCATCATACTCCTTGAAACCCGTGTCGTAAATTCCAGCAACGATAAACACTCTCGCTCTCGGCGGATCCTGTACGAAATGGGCCGTGACTTTTCCTCCGACACCGATTTCCAGCATATCTGCCACGGATGCAGAAATTAATATTTCATTTGACGCCCGTTCCGTTTTAAAATCAGGTATTTTTCCCTCCTTCAGATTCTCCCTGAAAAAAACAACATCATACTCCACATCTATTCCTTTTAACACCACCCCGTGAATCTCCTCTTTACTCTTGAAAATCGCAGGCTTTTCGATATACCCGTACACGTTCTTCACTCCTTCCACCTCTTTCAAGCCTTTCACCAGACTCTCCGATTCACGGACCACCCCCCCCTCACTCGTCGAACCGGGGACAAAAGGCACCACACTCAAATGAGCCGTGAAACCCGACAATTTCTCGGTGATCTCGTATTTAAATCCCGTGATAATAAACAATGACAATAACATCACGCACAACCCCAAGGCGATTCCGACAATCGCGATTCTCACGATCGGCACCGACACGGATTTCGCACCGTCCCCTTTCAACAACCTATGCGCAATGTACCATTCCAGATTCATAATAATTGAAAATTGAAAATTGAAAATTGAAAATGTGATGCCATATCAATATCCCAATTTTACTATTATCGCATTGCAAAACTACGAAAACAAAAACAGATTCGAAAGGGAGAGTCCAAGAATGTATCTAAGAATCACGAAACACCCCATCCATGTCACACGAATCTCTTTCACCCACTCCAATAACATACAAATACAACCATATTAATCTCCCCATTCCCATTCATCTCCCTTTCAAAGCCCATGTATAGCCCATTGTCAATAGAGCAACAACGTCTACAAAACGAAAATAAAATGTTAAGAACAGACTTTTACAATAGGAGAACCCAATTATTTCCATCTCTAAAAGTATTCTAAACAAGGATATACCATAACATTTGCAGGACACAAGAAAAAAGGAAATAATCAATTTCAGAATCAAACTAAATTAGACGCATCACTTCAAATTTAAAACGATTTCGGGATATATAATGACATTTTTTTATTAAACTCGCGTACATGCTGAGAAAAAAAGAATAAATCATATAAAGTAGTCATGCAAAACAATCTAATTGACAAAAAAATCGTTGATCAGAAGCTAGCAGCTTGCGGAATCAGTGACATGGAAGATGCCACGATACGCGACATCGTGAAAGTGGTAAACATGGTGGAAGCCGAAAGCGGGGAGAAATTCATCCGCATGGAAATGGGTGTTCCCGGACTTGCCCCCTCTAAAATTGGTATCAATGCCGAAATCGAGGCGCTACGTGCCGGATGCGCCCAATTCTACCCGATGCTCGAAGGACACAAGGAATTTAAAGAAGAAGGTTCCAAGTTCGTGAAGAACTTCGTGGACATTGACATCAAACCGGAAGGTATCATCCCGACAGTGGGTTCCATGCAAGCCTGTTTCGCTGCATTCATGGCTGTAACGGAATGCAAGAAAGGAAAAGACACCGTTCTTTTCATCGACCCGGGATTCCCCGTACAGAAAACACAAATGCAAGTCATCGGCAAGCCATTCGAATCATTTGACGTTTACAATTACAGGGGTGAAAAATTACGGGAAAAACTGGAAGAACATCTTTCCAAAGGAAACATTGCCGCCATCCTGTACAGTAACCCGAACAATCCAGCCTGGATATGTTTCACGGACGAGGAACTGAAAATCGTCGGGGAACTGGCCACCAAATATGACGTGATCGTGCTGGAAGACCTGGCCTATTTTGCCATGGATTTCCGCCGGGATCTTTCCGTTCCGGGCAAAGCCCCGTTCCAACCGTCAGTTGGCAAATACACGGACAACTACATCGTCATGATCTCCGGTTCCAAACTATTCAGTTACGCCGGGCAACGCTTGGGAATCATGTGTATTTCTGACGCTCTATACAACCGGAAATACGACAACCTGCACGATCGTTTCGGGGGAATGGGTACCCTAGGCTATACGATCGTGAACCGGATCATCTACACCTTATCATCCGGGACCACTCACTCCTGCCAGTACGCCATGGCCGCTATCCTGAAAGCTGCCAACGAGGGACGCATCAATATCCTCGACGGGGTGCGGGAATACGCGGAGAGAGCCCATGCCATGAAAGAACTGTTCACCAAATATGGTTTCGAGATCGTGTATGACCGGGATCTGGAAGAACCTATCGCCGACGGGTTCTATTTCACGATTATCTACCCGGGATTCTCGGGTGGTGACCTCACGAAAGAGATCCTGTATTACGGGATATCAGCCATCCCGTTGCGTGACACGGGTTCCAAGAAACAAGGTCTTCGCGCTTGCGTTTCTCAAACCGGACTGGAACGGATGCCGGAACTGGAAGAACGTTTGAAACGATTCGCGGCAGACCACATGAAATAATTGAAAATGAAGAATTGAAAATTGAAAATGTCTTACAAAAATCTCATTTTCAATTTTCAACTTCAAGTTTTCAATTTACTGAAATTGAATCGGGAAAAGCTTCGGCACGATAACCTTAGCGTGAAAGTAAAACAATGTTAAAATACAGGAAAACTATTTCATGATTCAATTTAAGTTTGTAATTTTATCCCGTAAATGTGTTACAAAGTATAAGGCAAAAAGAGAATTTATTTATAAATCATAATCAATTCAATTATGGCAAAATTTAGAGGCGCTGTCGTCGTTGACAAAGAAAAATGCAAAGGATGTAACCTTTGCGTGGTTGCGTGTCCTACCAAAACTCTTGACTTGGCAAAAGAAGTGAATGGTAAAGGATACCACTACTCCGAGATGGTAAATCCGGAAGCATGTATTGGATGTGCCAGCTGTGCGTTGGTATGCCCGGACTCGGTGATCACCGTTTACAAAATGAATGTACAATAAGAATAAAAACTACCGAAAATGGCAGAAGTAAAATTAATGAAAGGGAACGAGGTATTAGCCGAAGCTGCTATCCGTTGTGGATGTGATGCTTATTATGGTTACCCTATTACCCCGCAATCCGAAGTCATGGAGACTCTCATGTTACGCAAACCGTGGGAGGAAACAGGAATGGTCGTATTGCAGGCCGAAAGTGAATTGGCCTCTATCAACATGGTATACGGTGCCGCTGCTTGCGGTAAAAAGGCAATGACATCATCATCCAGCCCCGGTATCTCGTTGATGCAAGAAGGTTTAACCTACTTGGCAGGAGCAGAACTTCCCTGCTTGGTGATTGATGTTGTACGTGGAGGCCCAGGACTGGGAACTATCCAACCGGCACAAAGTGACTATTTCCAGGCAACCAAAGGTGGTGGTCACGGAGACTATCACTTGATCGTACTTGCTCCCGCTTCCGTTCAAGAAATGAACGATTTCGTAGGACTTGGTTTTGACTTGGCATTCAAATATCGCAACCCGGCCATGATCCTTGCCGACGGTGTGATCGGACAGATGATGGAGAAGGTTCAATTAAGCGAATACAAACCCCGTTGGACACAAGAAGAAATCGACAAGATGTCTGATAACTGGGCTTTAACCGGTAAGAAAGCACATCGTTCTCACAACACGGTAACTTCCTTGGAATTGGATTCTTACAAACAAGAGGTATTCAACCACAAACTTCAAGAGAAGTACAAATTGATGGAAGAAAACGATGTTCTTTTTGAAGAAATTCAATGTGAAGATGCGGAATACA
>DYVS01000267.1:0-9619 GCA_020743075.1 Butyricimonas virosa
TCGTTATATTCGCGACAAAGAAACAGAAATCTATTTTTTAATTGATAAAATAAAGTCATTATGAAAAAAGTAATCAACTCACCGAAAGCACCGAAAGCTATCGGTCCCTACAGTCAAGCAATTGAAGCAAACGGAACGCTTTACATCAGTGGTCAACTTCCTATTGACGTGAATACCGGAAAATTCGTTGAAGGTGGAGTAAAAGAACAAACAGAACAATGTTTAAAAAACATCGGTTACATCCTGGAAGAAGCCGGATATACTTTTGACAACGTGGTTAAATCAACTTGTCTATTAGGAGATATGTCTTATTTCGCTGATATGAATGAAATCTATGCTAAATATTACAAGACAGATTGTCCTGCCCGTGCAGCTTTTGCGGTAAAAGCTCTTCCGATGGGTGCCATGGTGGAAATTGAAACCATCGCTGTAAAATAAAGATAAAAACGGCTGAACCAGCCGTTTTTTCATTTTTTTTTCTTACCTTAGGGAAAAGTAGTGCATAACTTAAAATATACATTATGAGAATATTCGGTTTACTCCTTATGCTTGCCCTATTTTTCTCCTGTGCATCTCAAAAAGAGGTAGCCCAAAATAAAAAAGGGCGTTGTGCTATAAAAGATTCTGCACAATACGAATTAATTGTTTTTGATTCGGGATTCGATTTTTGGTTGGCAAGTCACCAGAGCGTGGCCAGTCAGCACTCAGAAAGTTATTACCAAAGTATGAATCACCTGTATGCTATCGAATGGAACAGAAGATATGCTGCCGGCGATCCGAGAATCAACAGTTACATCGATTACAGCCTGAACAGAGATTACGAGTTTGATTTTAATTACAAACTCTACATGTATTTCAGGTTCTTCGAAGACACAAACAGGATAAAACTAATACCGGGAAATAGAAATCCTTAATAATTTTAGATTTAACGATTTTAGATTTTAAATTACAGCCGCACAAACTACCCTTCTTTTAATCTCTCAATCTAAAATCATAAATCATTAAATCTAAAATTACTTGCTCTTTTTATGGCCTCTGGGGTACCCAAATCGAGACATCGGCCATCGTGCCGGAAAAGCTCGAGAGGATGTTCTTTTGCCTGCGCCAGATGCTCGTCGATGATAGAGAATACTCCCCGATGAATGATATGCTTTAAATATTCCGGGCTAAGAATCTGAATCCCGCAGTAATTAAACTCCGTGGCCCCGTAAAAACCTTCGTCCACGATCTTCTGCTCCCCGGTTCGCTTGTTTTCCCACCCCTTCAAAATACCGTGATTAAACTTCAATACCCGATCAGCAACGGCCTGTTGCACGACCAGCGTGGCATATGCCTCACGTGATTCATGCCGACGAACAAGAGCCTTCAAATCCAAGTCCGTTAAAATATCCACGTTATGAATAAGCACAGGTTTCCCCGGAATAAATAATTCCCGAGCCTTCAAAACTCCACCTCCCGTATCCAATAACTCACCTCGTTCATCGGACAAGACAATGTCCATGCCGAAGTTTCCCTTCTCTTTCAGAAACCGCTCTACCAGATCGGCAAAATGATGAACATTAATCACCAACCGCTCCACCTGCACTTCTCTTATTCTCTCGATCACCCGTTCCAATAGAGTTTTTCCTTTTAACTCCACCAAAGCCTTCGGACGATCGTTTGTCAACGGTCGCAACCGGGTACCTAAACCGGCTGCAAAAATCATCCCATTCATCTATATCTCAATAATATTATTCTTAATCGCATACATCACCAATGCCGCCGTATTCCGACACCCTGTTTTACTAAGCAAATTCGCCCGGTGCTTGTCTACTGTACGTTTACTTATAAACAATTCGTCCGCAATCTCTTGATTCGACAATCCCTTACACACGTGATACAAAATCTCCAACTCCCGCTCCGAAATATCATTATCCACCGTTTCTGGTGCCTCACTTTTGTTATCACGCATATTATTCAAAATATTTACCAACAATTCCTCCGAGAAAAAACTCTCCCCTTCTGCCACTTTCTGAATAGCCGTTACCACTTTATCGATACCCGAATTCTTTAACAAGAACCCCTTGGCCCCCGCATCAATCATCTTGTAATAATACTGCTCGTCCCCGTACATAGAAAGAACAATAATCTTCAAATTGGGTTTCATTTTCATCGCCTCGATTGTAGCGTCAATACCATTCATCTCCGGCATCTCTATATCCATTAGCACGACATCACAATCAACAAATGACAAATTCTCAATAAACTCCCTTCCGTTCGAAGCCTCGTAAATATGTCGAACGAAATCCTGAGTCGAGAGCAATAGCTTCAACCCCTCCCGGAACAATTTGTGGTCATCAACCAGATATATTCTCAATTTATCCATAAAACAAGATTTACTTACACTTTATAAAAGCCCTGGCAATCATTCCCCGGCCCGACTCGCTGGAAATCTTAATATCTCCATTTCCCGAATTCAAACGATACTGCATGTTGCTCAATCCCATCCCGCCATCACTTTCGGCCTGTTTCACGTCAAACCCCATGCCATTATCCTCGTATTCCAAGTATAAAACATCCCCCTGTAACTGTAAGTCAATACTAATCTTACTGGCATTAGCATGTCGCAACGTGTTATTGATCAACTCGCAAATCACCCGGTACATGATTACTTCCACGTTATATACGAAACGACGATTATCAATATTTGTTTTAAAATTTATACTAATACCTTCAGCCGGACGCAACTTTCGAATAAATGACTCCGTGGCATCCTTTAAACCAAAATTATTCAATATATGAGGACTAATATTAGCCGAAATCTCCCGCACGCTAGTGATTGCCTCATCAACTGCTTGTTTCAAGTTTCCCTTGATCTTGTCGTTTACTTCCGGCGAATTTTTTTCCTCGAAACCGGAAAGTAACATTTTTATAACACTTAATAAAGGACCTAATCCGTCATGCAGTTCCTTGGCAAAACGCTGGCGCTCCTGTTCCTCCGTGCGGATAACTGCCGATAGTACCCTTTTTTCCGTTTCACTCCGTATACCATCTAGCCGACGTAAAAACTGGAACACCTTTCGTATATAAAACGCCCCGATAGCAAAAGCCAACGAAATAACAAATGACAACCACACTTTCGTCTGGTACAACTCCTCCGACTCCCCTCTATGCATCGAAGGAACCAATTCTATCGCTCGATAAATCGCCATCAGGAAAAAGCCCGTTGAAATCAAAATCCAAGCGGCATTAAACTTCGTCCGCTTAAACAAACTGATCGCAAATCCCATGGCCACGATTTGCAACAACAAAGACAAGTATACAACTATTTGTGTAACCACGATATATGTATTAGTTAAAAGTTAAAAACTAAAAGATAAAAGCTATGTTCAAATATCGACATTATTTCTAGAATAATCAACCCCTAATTAATTTTATGATTTACGTTCCCCAACTTTATCTTTTAATTTCTAGTTTTTATCTTTTAGTTTTTAGAACGGGTATCCAATCGCCACGTTAAACACGGAACGCCGGAATCCACCCCGTGAATCAAACAACACGAAACGATTTCCCTTGGGCATTGAAGGATCTTTTACCTTAATTCCCAAATCAAAACGTAATAAAAAGAAATTAGCGTTCAATCTCAACCCCGCTCCCGTGCCAATAGCTATCTGGTTAAAGAAATTGTAATTCAATTTTGCCCCGGAACGATTTTCTTTCGGGTTAATATTCCACACATTTCCGGCATCCACGAATAACGCTCCCTCCAACAACCAAATCAACTTGAAACGGTATTCAATATTTCCCGCCAATTTGAAATCCCCCACGCTATTCGGGTATTTCTCTGTAGCTAAATAAGAACCGGGACCTAATGTCCTAGCCTGCCAAGCCCGGATGTCGTTTGCCCCACCCCCGTAATACGCCTCCTCAAAAGGCAACACCTTCATGTTTCCATACGGGTAACCACACCCCACAAAAAGACGTCCCACAAGCGAATTCGCCCGGTTGATATACCAGTTATAACGATATTCAGCATCTGCTTTCACGAATTGCGCATACCTTACCCCGAAGATTTTGTAATACTTTTCATTCAATGTTCCACTCGCAGAACTTTTACTCCCGGCAATCCCATCTATAACAGAAAGGAAATTCCCCGAAGTCTCCGTATTTACACGAAAATAACTATAATTCGCAGTTTTCACGTTCACCTGCTGATCCGTGTAAGTGGCGGAGAAAACGGCAGAAAGGATCATGTGATCCGTGTAGGCATTTTTGATATATTCATTCTTCAAACCATCGATAAAATTCTGATCTACATCCTTCATCAACACGTAATTCAGATCGACCAAATCAAAATTATACCGCCATTTCTTGTTTGCCTTCCGCCATAAATAACCGAAACGGGCATTAGCAATAGAACGAGTATAATACGGGGTGTATTCATAACTATACGAAAAAGAAATCGAAGTTTTCGGGGCATAATTCCGCCGGAAATCTTTCATCTTGAAAAACGGCATCCAAAACTGCGGGGTCACGAGCTTCAATTCGGCTCCGATTTCCGAGGTATTAAATATTTTTCCCTCTCCATTGACCTGTTCTTTCCGCAAACTTCCCCAAATACTGGCTGAAATATTCTCTCCCGCACGGAACACGTTACGATGGTTATAAGTAAAATTACCCCCCACTCCCATATTTCCGGAATTATGCGTACCCTCCAAAAACACGTTGTAGGACTGCCTCTTCACGGGTGATAACTGAATCACACAATCCAAGGCTTTCACATCGCCATCCGACTCCACCTCTTTAAAATCGATATTCACCATCTTAAAAAGATTCAGTGCCTGCAATCGCACGTAAGTATCAATCACCCTCCGGGCATCGTACAATTCCATCTGCTGCAACTGAATAGTTTCTATAATCATTTTAGGCTTTATCTTTAGCTTATCCCGGTACAGAATATTATAACCATTGTAATACAACATATTATACATGGAATCAACCTGTTCCGCCGTTAGCATCGGATCATAATCAAAATTTACACTGATATTCCGCACGAAATAACGTCTATAAGCATTACTATCCACGGCATTCTCAACCACTCGCACGAAAACTTTAGCCATATTTTCTTTCGCTACACTCGTCGTGTCAGCAAAAAATTGGATAAAATTTTTCGAGAAATTGAAATACCCTCTTTCCCGAAGCATCTTCGTGATGCGCTCCCGTTCGTCATCCAACACATCAAGATCCAACGGTGCGTCTTTCTCCAAAAGAGTGTTCACCGTATCCCGCCGAAAATTAGCCATCAACCCGCTTTCCTCGGCAATCAGATTTTCTCGTCCTCTCCTGTCATCAAATTTCACTTCTTGAATTCGGGTAACAGGTCCCACTTTCACGTAATACTCCACAAGTGCTTTCTTTTTCTTGTAAAAAATAGTATCCGTTACTTGCGCATCATAAAATCCTTTATTATGAAGATACAATTCTATTTGGCTAGCACTTCGTTGTGTCATGAAAGGATCGTAAGTAACGGGAGCCTCCCCTATACGTCGCAACCATTGGTTAAATTTCTTTTTTTCATTCCTCCCGCTCAAATTATATAATCCCAAATGAAAGCGAGCAACCCCTAGGATTCGGGTATTCGGTTTTTGTCGAATATTCCGTTTTAAATCAGACCGATTAAGCTTATAATCATCCACTTTCACCTTTACCCGATCCAACAAATACTCATCTTTCCCGATATACTTGGTCGGAGAACACGAATAAAAAATGAAGAATATAAAAAAAATAAAACTTATCTTGTACGCTACCCGCATGCTCAAAAATCTCAAAAAAATACTATGTTTGTGTTTTATTTTAACCAGCAAGCTTAAAAACGATGCTTAGCAAACACCTAACAAATGTAATTCAAAACCTTGAAAAAAAGAAATTCAGGGAAAAATATAATTTATACAAGGTCGAGGGAGATAAACTGGTACAGGAACTACTCCTCTCCGACATGAAAATAGATTCATTGATTGCCCGCCCCTCTTGGATCGAAAGCAATCAACAACACGTGAAAAAATGTAACACGATCGAGGTAAACGAGATCGAGATGGGACGCATCTCCAATTTCAAATCTCTGCCGGAAGTCATTGCACTAGCTGAAATCCCCGTCAGAACATACAACCCGGATGAGATAAAAGACTCACTATCCGTGGTCCTCAACGGCATTCAAGACCCGGGCAACATCGGCACGATACTCCGGGTCTGCGATTGGTTCGGCATCCGAAATATATTTTGTGACCACGATTGCGCAAACATTTTTAACCCGAAATCCGTTCAAGCAAGCATGGGTGCAATATTCCGGGTGAACGTTTTTTACTTGGATCTTGTCGATTTTATCCCCCGGTTCACGAACTCGGATTTTCCCTGTTACGGGACATTTTTGGAAGGAGAAAATATCTACCGGATGCGTCTCCAAAGCAAGGGATTTATCGTCATGGGAAACGAAGGAAACGGGATTACCGCAGGAATCGAACAACTGGTGAACCACAAAATAACGATTCCCAGCTTTGCACACAGTCTTTATTCGACAGAATCCCTGAACGTGGGCGTTGCCACTGGTATCATCCTTTCGGAATTCAAACGAATAGAATATATAAATAGATAAATCAATTATTCAAAACAAAAAAGGACAGTATGAAAAAATTAGTAATTTTAGTTCTCTTCAGCCTCATCGGTTTAACCACCATGGCTCAATCCTTACCTATAAATATCGGTATTCACGGTGGTTGGAATGACGCAAAAATCAAAGCAAAAGAATATAAAGTAGATTCGCATGGAGGATACATGATAGGTGCCTTCGCAAGAATCAATCTTGGGAGTATTTACCTAGAACCAGCCTTGAACTTTGCACACAAAGAAAGTAAAATCAATGACGAAATCGGTTCTATCGGAAAATTCAAATACAGTTCCATCGACATCCCTGTTATGGTGGGATATAACATTCTCAAACTCCCCATATTCAAATTACGCGGATTCGCTGGTCCCGTTGCATCTTTCGTGACGAAAGATTTAAAAAGCGATTTCAACACGGACAAAATGATGTGGAACGGGAAAATCGGAGCCGGAGTCGATGTATGGAAAGTAACTTTCGATATTGACTACGAATTCGGATTAAAGAAATTCGGAGATGGGGTGAAAGCTCCCAAATCATGGAACTTAACCTTGGGATTCAAGATTATCTAATAATAAAAAAGACCGGAATGATTGTCCGGTCTTTTTTAATAAACTTCTTCAACGGTATCGAATTATCTTCCTCTTCTACGAATCCATATCAAAATTGAAAAGATCACGAGCAATCCCGGAATAATCCACATCATAATTACTTTCCAAGTAGCCAAACCTTTTTCATCCATATAAACCTGATTATCCAAAGGATCTGGCCTACGTACGTCAACAGGGACTTCCTCATCCGACATCCAGAAAAAGCTACCCATAACAATATTGAAATTATTTGCCAAAATATCTTGACGAAACATTCCTAATTCTCCATTACTAATACAATCAGCATCACCAAAAATCATTATTTTCTGTTCTTTATCTCCCAATTTCCGAGTTAGAGCTAATCCTGTCGCATAGCGTTGTTGCACCTCCCCCGCCTCTTCATTCAATTCGATCGCATCATCAACAAAATTGGTTGTTTCCAACTCGTTCCAAACCAAAGAATCAGTCAAAAACAAAGGAGTCACCTGATACCCTTTATCTGTACTATATTCCAAGCCGGATACACCTGGTGTAACAATAACTTGATCCTCTTTTATCATATTTTCAAACCAATACGCCATCTCACCAGCCTCTTTTGTTGGAGACGACAAAATCAAATCAGGAGAAAAATTTTCCGTTTGTCTAACCAATGTTCCCGGGACAACCTTCACTCCCAATTTAGCCAGCAAAGGCCCAATATTCCCTGCGGATTTTGGTTCGCTCATAATCAACAGATTACCACCACAAGCAATATACTTATCCAAATTTTCACATTCGACTTCACTCATCTCATCCCTCACCTCCGCTATCACAAGAATTCTAATTTCCGGATTTACTTCTTTATCCAGTATCACATTTTCAATATCAAATCCTTGATTGATTAAGGCATAACGGAAAGATTTATCTAAAGTAAAACTATTGTAGTCTCGATCACCTAATTTTTTTATATCACGTTCCCCGTGCCCTATCAAAAAACCGACTTTAGGTAACTCCATAACAATACGCTTAAATGCTGCCGTGATTTCTGCTTCCCTCGGAAAATGTCCCATATCATTATACACCCGCAAAAATGTCTTTTCACCACTTTCCCGCTCAAGAACACGAACAAATTTATTCTTTTCAGGCAACAAATCTATTTGCGCACGTATCTCTTCCGGTTTTAAAAACATATTGGAATCCAAACCATGAATTCTCATGATTTCCTTTGCACGCTGTTCCGTATTCAAACCCGGATAACGTTTATCTTGCGAAGGACTTGTCACGGTATCATAATAATAAACATACTTCATCTTAATTTCCGGTTTAAAACGCATATATGGCCTAAACAATTCTTGGTCATTTTTCATATTAACCGGAAGTCCTGCCCACAAATCTTTTTCATCCAACGCATTCACATAAGTAGTTATCGTTAATCCACCTTCAAGCTTAGCAATGACCTCCTGACTATTAGGAGTCAAAGTATTTGTTTTCGTATCCGTCGCATCATAATAAATCATCAGTTGAGGACGAGAAGAAATATATCCCAACAAACAAGCAAGCAACAAAACTCCGATATATTTACCTAACATTACCGTCAAAGGACTTTTCTGACGGTTAGACTGTAAACGAACTACCGTTAATCCTAAAAATAAAGCTGTTACTATAATAAAATAAAGTAAATCCTCACTACAAATCAAACCGTTAATAAACCCATCGGCACGTCCTGAAATTGATAACCAATAAGTAATTTCACGCACCAATTCAATATCCTGCCACCACACTTTCACGTAATTCAGAATTGCCAACATCGCTAATGTCAACACTGCCGCAGCCACCTGATAGGAAGTCAAACTAGACATAAAAAGCCCGACAGCCGAATAAGCACAAATCAAAAGGTATAACCCAAGTATTCCAGTCAACACGGCAGGCAAATCGAGATCCTTTACCGTAAAGGTACAAAACACGACAAAAAACATCAATATCGCAATCAAAGCTAATCCATAAATCATCATGGACAAGAACTTGCCAAGAATAATTTGCGCATTAGTAACAGGCGAAGAATATAATAACTTGATAGACCCACTACTCAATTCCCGACTCATCAACCCCATTGTCAGCAAAGGAATATAAAGGTAAAGATACCCTTGAATTGCAGGAAATAGACCTCCCCAAGGATTAGAAAATATCCTAAAAGTGGCCATATTTGCTCCATTTCCATATCTTAAAGCCTGACTCTCAACGACACCTCCAAAAGAAAAAGACCCAACAAATGTCATTGCAGCTTGAAATGCAAAAATCACGATAATCAACCATGCCACCGGAGAATAAAACAAGGTCTGTAACTCCGTCCACGCTATTTTACATATTGTTTTCATTATATATCTATTTATAGTTACATTATTTCTTTGATAACTCT
>DYVS01000268.1:0-5324 GCA_020743075.1 Butyricimonas virosa
AACCCGTTTTGTAAATGATAGTGTTGTTTGCTTTCCGGGCATTCGGCTATTCCCTTTTCGTCAAAATGAAGACGATGCCCGTATTCACTCATCCAACCGATTTGTTTAGCCGGATTACCAACTAACAAAGCATATGCAGGAACAGTTTTTGTTACAACAGCCCCAGCTCCGATGAAGGCGTAAGCCCCAATGTCATGCCCGCACACGATCGTGGCATTGGCTCCGATGGTAGCCCCTTTGCCCACGTGCGTTTTGGCATATTGACTTTTCCGGTTTACTGCACTACGAGGATTGGTCACGTTTGTGAATACGCATGATGGCCCCAAGAAAACATCATCGTCACAAGTGACTCCCGTGTACACGGATACATTATTCTGTACTTTTACTTGGTTCCCGAGAACTACCTCCGGGGATATGACGACGTTTTGCCCGATGTTACAATTCTCTCCGATCCGGCAATTACTCATAATGTGGGAGAAATGCCATATTTTAGTTCCTTTTCCGATTGTTGCGCCTTCGTCTACGATGGCGGTCTCGTGTACGAAATAATCTTTCATATCTGAATCATTTTACTGGCAAAGATAGTTTTTCTATCAAAGTATTGAAAGAAACGGGAGTGATGTTTTTCTTTGAGGAAATAAAAAAGCCGCCCGTCAAGGCGGCTTTTTCAGTTTGTGGTTTAGGTTTCTAGTAAAATTTGTATCTTGTATCAACCACTCCGGCATTCTTCACTAATGCGGGAAGAATCAAACGGAACTTGGTGTATAGATTCGTTTGTTCGATGCTTCTCTTGGCAGCTTCGATTTGTTCGGGAGTAACTGTTTCAACAGTTTTAGAGTTTACAACCACAACATAAACTCCTTGGTTACCGATGATCGGTTTAGAAATCTCATTTTCTTTCATTGTAACAACTTCGGCCGTCAGCACGGGTTCAATACCAACTCCGGGAACTTGGAATGAACTGAAACTAACATCCGTGGCATCCATTACCTCTGCATTGGCTTTTTGTGCTACAGAAAGTAAACTTTCACTTCCGGAAATAGCATTAGTCAATTCCTTGGCAATGATTTCGCCTTTCTTTTTACGGATAAGTTCTGTGCGGATAGCTGCAGAAACAGAGTTTAGAGGTGCAACGCCTTCTTCTTGAATTCCGGTTAGAACCACAACAGAGAATTTGTCTCCAGCCTCAAAGATCGGCGATTTCTCTTTGGTCGTCAGGATGAAACCCGGTTTTTCAGCCATATAAGCCTCGCGGATAATATCTCTTGCGTTGTCAATACCTGCAATCTGATAATCGTTTTTACCTAAGTTTGCGATACGTTTGGTTTGATTATTAGCAGTTAGAGCTGCCTCAAAATCTTCTACGGTATTGATATTGTTTGCAAAAGTACGTGCGTCGTTATAAATCTTGTTGATCGTTTGTTGGGACGGGGTAATTTCTTTTGCAACGATTCCGATTTGTACCTTATCAACAGGTTTTGATCTGTCTGTTACCTGCAAAATATGGAAACCGTAATTTGATCTTACCACTTTCACCTCGTTTTTGTTAGAGAAGAACGCTGAATCGGCAATTGGTTGGAGCATCTGATCCTGGGTGAACCATCCGAAATCTCCACCATTTACAGAGGTATTCTGATCGGCAGAATATTGTCTTGCTAAAGCATCGAAATCTCCGCCTTTACGGATTAAGCCTGCTAAACTATCGGCTAATTTCTCTGATTGGGCCATATTGTTTGATGCGATCAAGATATGACGGGCTCTCACTGAGTCGGGTAATACACGGCGGTCGGCAACACGAACGATATTGTAAGCGTTATCTTTCAGATAAGGTCCGAATACGGCATCGCTCTTTTCCGTGAACAGGAATTCATCCAGTTCCTCGTTATCCAATTCTCCCTTTTTGTAATATTTGGGTTGGAATCTTTTTTCAGATGAAAGGTTGGCGAATTCAAGTACATTCTTTGCCTCTGCAAACTCGGGTTTCAAGTCATTTACCCAGTTTTCCGTTTCTTTAATGTCTTCGGCTGATGCTGTGATGTCAAAATTCACGTAAGCGATTTGTCTGGCTTCTTCTCGTTCAAACAAATATTTGTGTGAATTATAATAATCTTTGATCTCGTTAGCTGTTACTTTTACTGCAGAGTCGCTAACTGTATTGTAGCTTTTCATGATAAAGCTGATGTCAGCTGTCGTTGCTGCACTTTCTGCAAGTTCTTTGGCTTGAGCATCTGTAACAAACAAGCTTTTTGCTAACAGAGTATTGTATTTTTCTTGTTTACGAGCCGTGTTTACTTGCTCTTCCATGTTCAACCAATATTCCTTTTGCGGGGTGCCGGCAGGAGCTTCGATCAATTGTTTGATGATCAGACGGGCTCTTTCTTTGTCTACCTGTCCCGTGTTGGGATCTGCGAATAACTGGCTGACAGCTGGGTTCATGTTGCTCCCTAATAAGAAATCGTATAACTCGTCACCGCTAACGTCCAAACCTAATTCCTCGTATTCCTTGTTCAGAATGATTTCGGAAACAATTTGATTCCAGGTATTTTCCCGGATCATTCTTTGTTGCTCATCCGTTAAGGCAGATAAACCGTTCATGCTTTTGATGAAATCTTCATTCTTCATAATCTTTTGTTGATATTCTTGAATGCCGATAGTTTCACCACCAACTTCTCCAACTTTATTTCTGGAACGATTGATAAGGCTGGCGCCAGAGCTAAGAGCATCACCAACAATAAACGCCACGAGGGCTAATCCAATCACGATACTAACAAGTACTCCACCGCGATTTCTAATTTTTTGTAACGTTGCCATTTATATTAAAATTTTATGTTTTTACACACGAATTTATTCTATTTTCGAGGGTACGAATATATAAAATGGATTGGTTTTATGCAAATAAATTTCAATCCCTTTCGTCTATTGCCCTATTCCTTCTTTTTAGTTTCCTTTTTTGTCTCTTTTTTTGTTGTCTTCGAGGCCGCTTTTTTTGTTGTCTTTTTCGTCGTTTTTTTCTTGCTGTCACCCCCTTTTTCAATAATTGCCATGGTTTCCTCAAAGGTCAATTTGTCAGCTTCTTTTCCTTTGGGAATCTTGTAGTTCACTTTATTGAAGGTGATGTAAGGTCCAAAACGTCCATTAAGAATTTGTACCCCGTTTTCAAATTCCTGAATTTTCCTGTTTTTCTCGATTTCCCGTTTCTCGTTGATTCGTTCGATAGCGGTTTCAAGTGTTATCGTTCCCGGGTCGTCAATACCTTTTTTCAAGGAAACGAAAAGTTGGTTATGCTTAATATAAGGTCCAAAACGACCGATGCCAATACTGACAGGCTTCTCCTCAAATTCTCCCAGTTGACGGGGAAACTTGAACAGGTCTAAAGCTTCTTCCAAGGTAATGGTTTCCATTAGTTGCCCTTTGAGTAGTCCGGCATAACGTACGCTTTCTCCTTCACCTATCTGAGCCATCGGCCCGAAACGTCCAATTCGTACGACAACAGTTTCTCCCGTTTGTGGGTCTTTACCGAGTTCTCGGGCTCCGGTGTTCCGTTCGGATTCTTTCAGCGTTTTTTCCACATTTGCGTGGAAGGGCTGATAGAATGTTCCAATCATGGCTTGCCATTCAACCTCTCCTTCGGCGATGTGATCAAGGGCATCCTCGGCATTTGCCGTGAAGTTATAATCCATGATATTCATGAAGTAATTGGAAAGGAAATCCGTCACGACCATTCCAATATCCGAGGGAAACAATTTTTTCTTTTCTGCGCCGAACATTCGGTTGATCTTTTTGACTTTAATATCTTGTCCTTTAAGGTCTATCTGGTCTAGTTGACGTTCTGCGCCATCCCGGCTTTCCCGTAAGATATAACCCCGGTTTTGAATCGTGGTAATCGTGGGGGCGTATGTTGAAGGACGTCCGATGCCCAAGGCCTCCATTTTCTTCACGAGACTGGCCTCCGTGTAGCGGGGGGGATGCGTCGTGTATTGTTCTAAGGCTTGGATCAAAGAGCGTTGTAATTGGTCTCCCTTGTGTATAGCGGGTAATAAAGCAGCTTCATCGTCTTCTTTCTCATCATCAAAAGATTCCATGTACACTTTAAGGAAACCGTCAAAAATGATCACTTCACCCACGGCCTCAAACGTGTATTTCTCTCCGGAAATAGCGATTGTTATAGTTGTTTTTTCCAGTTCAGCTTCTGCCATTTGAGAAGCGAGAGTCCGTTTCCGGATTAACGAGTAAAGTTGTTGTTCATTCTTGTCTCCGCTAATCGTTTCCTTATCCATGTAGGTCGGACGAATAGCCTCATGAGCTTCTTGTGCTCCTTTCGTCTTCGTGGCGAAATTTCTGGGTTTAGAATATTTTTCTCCTAGCGTGTTACAAATAACGGCTTTTGCCGCACCGATAGCCAGTTGGGATAGGTTCACGGAGTCTGTTCTCATGTAGGTGATGTGTCCCTGTTCGTATAGTTTCTGGGCCACGGCCATTGTCTGTGAAACAGAGAATCCTAATTTACGGGATGCCTCCTGTTGTAGCGTGGATGTCGTGAACGGAGGTGCCGGTTTACGGCTACTCGGTTTAGTCTCGACATCACTTACTGAAAATGTCGCCTTCTTGCAATGTTCCAGAAAGTTAACCGTCTCTTCCTGCGTGGAGAAACGTTCGGATAATTCAGCCTTTAAAGGGATTGAATTACCACTTGCGTCTTTGGTTTCGAATGTTCCGGTAACCTTATAGTATTTTTGTTCAACGAAATGGTTAATCTCCCGTTCTCGTTCAACGATGAGTTTTACGGCAACGGATTGAACCCGTCCGGCTGACAAGGAAGGTTTTACTTTTTTCCATAGAACCGGAGAGACTTCGAATCCGACCAATCGATCAAGAACCCGGCGGGCCTGTTGGGCATCCACGAGGTTTTTATCAATGTCCCGGGGGTTATTGATTGCGTGTAAAATAGCATCTTTTGTTATTTCGTGAAAAACAATTCGTTTCGTGTTCTCCTTCTTCAACCCCAGAACTTCAAATAAATGCCAGGCAATAGCTTCTCCCTCGCGGTCCTCATCGGAGGCTAACCAAACCGTTTTGGCTTCTTTGGCAAGTTGTTTCAGTTCTTTTACAATCGCTTTCTTGTCGGGTGATATTTCATATTTTGGTTGGAAATTATGTTCTATATCAATCCCCAAATCTTTTTTTTCAAGATCCCGGATATGTCCGAAACTAGATTTTACAACATAATTCTCTCCTAAAAAACGTTCAATGGTCTTGGCTTTAGCCGGAGACTCGACAATTACTAAATTTTCAATCATATACGATTTTCTTTTACATTTCCGTTT
>DYVS01000269.1:0-8654 GCA_020743075.1 Butyricimonas virosa
CATATATTTGAGCCTATTGTTGTTTGTGGGGAGCGGGTGCTCTGACTTTTTGGACGTGCAGCCTAAGGATAAACAATCGGAGGAGCAACTTTTTGCCACACGTGGCGGTTTCTACACGGCCGTGAATGGGATTTATAATAAATTAGCCTCTTCATCACTTTATGGTAAGAATCTTACTTACGAGATGATAGATATTCTTGCTTTTCGTTATACGCCCTTATCCGTGAATAAATATTACACGGCTTTAGTAAAACCGGATTACACGGACGAGACGGTTGAGGCTAATTTGTCGAATATTTGGTCGTCGGCTTATTCCACAATCTTAAATTGTAATGTATTGCTTAAAAACTTGGAGATTAGTACCGGTGTGTTAAACGAGCAGGAGAAGAAAGTCCTAACAGGGGAGGCTTTAGCCTTGCGTGCTTTCTTGCATTTGGATATGTTGCGTTTGTTTGGGCCTGTGTATGTGAAAGAACCATCAGCAGAAGCAATTCCATATAATGAATCGGATAAAGTCTCGGCGTTACCAATATTATCAGCTGACACGGTCATGGGGCGAGTGTTGCGGGATATTAATGCTGCCGAACAATTGCTTAAAGGAAATGACCCCGTGATTGAACAAGGGGCTATGGCTTCATTGGAAGAAGATCAGGAAGTATACTTGCGCTATCGCCAATTGCGATTCAATTATTATGCAGTTGTGGCGTTAAAAGCCCGGGCGTATTTATACGCTGGAGATAAAGTGAATGCATTAAAGGCTGCTCGCCAGTTGTTGGCAGACGAGAATGTGGCGAAACATTTTCCTGCGGTAGATCCGAATAAATTATTGGCTAACCAAAGAACTCCGGATCGAGTTTTCTCTACAGAAGTATTGATGGGATTCTATGACAAAGCTCGGGCTGATATCTACACATATTATTTTGATGATGAGACCGCCGGAAACAATTTCTTGCAGCCTAAAGCCAATTTCGTGTTGAGTAGTCTTTTTGGTAATGAAAGTCAGGATTATCGCTACCAAACACACTGGAGGGCAGCGACTAGTGTGGGAGTACAGGGAGATATCTTTATAAAGTACAAAAAGATTGATAAGCCTAAGGATGAGAAAAATCCTGATAAACCGGATGAGAATTTAGAATATTTTCATGCCGTGTTAATGCCATTAATTCGTTTGAGCGAGGTGTATTACATTGCAGCGGAATGTGAGCCGGAATTGGCAGATGGATATGAATGGTTAAGCCAAATACGAGCTAAACGCGGTTTACCTTCTTTAGCCGTGAATAGTGAAAGAGATTTGAGAGTGAAATTGAATAACGAGTATGCTCGTGAATTTTGGGGAGAAGGACAAACATTCTTTTTGCACAAGAGGTTAAACACGGAGTATTTGTGGATTGACGAAGCGGGATATAATTATAATGGAGCAAATTATCTTGAATATACAATTCCGTTACCGACGGGAGAGATCGAAAATCGTTAAAAAGAGAAAGTTATGAAGTTAAGAATAATATTATTTGCGGTAATATCATTTTCCTTTTTGTGGAGTTGTGATAAAAAGGAGATTCCAGTATTCGCTAGCGATGATGCAGGAATTTATTTTCAGAGATTGACGAGTGCCGTTTATGGTAGTACGACGGAATATTATAGTGATTCAACCGATTTTTCTTTTGCCGGGATGTATGCTTATTACACGAGCCATGTATTGTATGCTCCTGTTTTGACCATGGGGAAAGTGGTCGATTATGATCGCCCGTTTAAGGTTGTCGTTGATATGGAAGAATCAACAGCTGTTGAAGGGAAAGATTTCGAGATAGAATTAGATTCGCTGGTGATCAAGGCCGGTACCAGTAATGCGGTGGTTCCGGTTCGTCTCCTACGCACGGAGACTCTACTAGAGAAATCATTGAAAATCGTGCTTCGTTTGCAGGAGAATGAACATTTTAAATGTTATCTGGAAACCTATAAAAACACGAATCTTTATACGGCAAAGGGAGAACAAATTAGTGGTGTTCGTTATGTTTTCACGTTTAACGAAATGTATACGCAGCCCAATTTCTGGAAAAATTATGCGGAACAAGATTATTTTGGAGAATGGACGCCCAAGAAGTATCAGGTGGTAAATCAAGTGTGTGGATTATCCCCGAGGGATTGGCAATATGCTAACATGTACGGGTATAAAGTACAGACAGCACGACTTCCCTTCTTCGCTCGAACCGTGCGAATTTATTTACAGGAGCAGGCTGATGCGGGAAATCCTGTAAAAGATTCGGATGGAAAGTATATGCAATTAGCTCCGAATTATGAGGTGGATTATTCTGATTATCAATAATTGTTTAAAGAATTGTCAATATGAAAATGAAAAATATAATATTACTCTCGCTCATTCTCTTTTTGATGTCATGTTATGATGACAAGGGGAATTATGATTATCGCGAGATGGCGGAGATTAAAATTGAGAATTTGCCCGAGATGCTTGAAATTCTTGGCGGTATAGAGCATATTGTTGCCCAACCGAAGGTGATTTCTTCGTTGGAAGGAGAGATAAAGGATGGAAATCCTAATTTTGAGTTTTCTTATAAGTTGGAGAAAAAGGGGGGAAGTCAATTGTATGATGAGGCATGGGTAGATTTGAATCCGTCTAAGTCGTTGAAATTAGACACGTTAATTTCAATCCCATCGGGAAATTATGTCGTGTGGTTTGCGGTAAAAGATAAACGTTCCTCGATCGAGTACTCTACAACTTTTGACGTAAAAGTGACTTCCTCTACGTATGAAGGTTGGTTGGTATTGTGTAACGAGGGTGAAGGAAAGCGTGTGCGGATGGATATGATTTCCGTGATTTCGGCAGATCGGATTGAGCCTGCTTATGATTTGTTGTCTTTGTTAGGACTTCCCGATTTGAAGGAAGCAACAAAGATTGGATTCTATCCAGCCCCTGTACAAACGGGGGATGTTATTTATCTAATGTCGGAAGAAGGAACTTACAAGCTTGACCAGAATACTTTCGAGACAAGTGATATGTATAATATTTACACGACAGATTTTATCGTGGCACCAAGTGATCCGGATGAAAGCATTGTAGAATATATGCCATTGGCACACATGGGCCCTCCTACTGCACGTGCTATTTTTGCCGTTTCAAATAAAGGGAATGTTTATGCTTTGGTAACGGCTACGGGTGCGGCTTTTGAAATGCCAATCAATACTTCTGTACGTGGAAAGTCTCCGGAATATCGTGTCGCCCCGTACGTTGGTATAAGTATGGTTCGCTACCCGGGAAACAGTACAGCGGCTTTGTTCTATGATATAGATAATAAACGTTTTGTGGGTTGGAGTTTCAAGAGTCCTACAACCAATGACATAAATCAGATATTGACACCTGTTCCTAATCCGGAAGTTGGAAAATTGTTTGATTTTAAAACTGGAATGGATTTAGTTTATATGGAGGGAACCAGCTACTCCAATGGTTTGGTATATGCCATATTGCAAAACGCTTCAGGGAAACGAGTTATATATGGGATTAACATGAGTGGAGCGGGTTTCGTGCAAGAGAGTATATACGAAAATTTGAACGCTCCCGATTTCGATAAAGCGACGGTGTTTGCTTTCCATTCCCAGTTCCCTTATATGTTCTATGGTGTGGGAAACAAGGTATACTTGCATAATTTAGGTACTAATACAACTTATGAAATGACAAATGTCGGGTTGAATGCCAATGAGGAAGTGACTATGTTGAAGTTTAATTTGTATCATAATAACTATTGGTGGCCTGAACCCACTGAAGAATTTATGGCTCGTCAGTACGAGTTGATGGTGGGTACTTATGATAATAGTGTTAGTGGTGTGAATGGTGGAAAGTTGGGTTTCTATAAAGTGGATGGAATGAATAATTCGATAACAAAACGAGTGGAATATTCCGGTTTCGCTCGGATAAAGGATGTCCGGTACAGGGAAAGACGTTAGGTAATTACAGCAAACTCCCTCCCTCCTTCAGGCTCACTTGAACAAAGAGACGAGGGAGTTTGGTTATGGAAACAAGCATTTCTTTCATGTATTGTAAAATGGAATATAATTACCAATTTTTTTTCTATCTTTAATAGAATCAAGTATTGTCTTGTTGATAGGACAAATACAAACTATTTTTGTCCTATCAACAAGACAAATATAATGGAAGGATAAAGATATTTTGAAATCAGTTGTTACGGATGATTAGGTGTAAGAGATTAAATATCAGTTGGTTTGTTGTTGGTTTGACGGGAATGCAAGTTGATAAAACAACTTTCATTCCTATTTGTTAATCAGTTACAATAATTATTACCTTACTGATCGTTTCTAGTGAGAACTAAAAGAAAAAGAATGGAAATACAATAGAGAAGCTACCTTTTTCTCGTGGATCATTCAGAGTTTAAACGGCGCTTAGACATCCCGTTATGGATGATCAACGTTTGAGCTTCGAATGAGCTCTGAGTAAGGGGTATTATTTGGAACTTATTTGTCCTTTATTTGGAATATATTTGTGTATAAATCCTAGGTTAAATATTCTTTTATTTTACAATTTAATTTCGTTTGTTTATTTGCTCTCTCTAATGTGGGAGATTCTGTAATTACCAGCACTTGAATAACATATATAATAGGGAATGTCTTATTTGGGGTAAAACATAGTTAAAACAAAGATAGTGTTCTGGTTTAAACATCTACCTCAAAACACCTCATTTTCTCTTGAAAACAAAAAAGCAGTTACATTTTTGATTTTGTAACTGCTTTATTTTCAAGTGGTCCCACTTGGGCTTGAACCAAGGACCCCCTGATTATGAGTCAGGTGCTCTAACCAGCTGAGCTATAGGACCTACACTTGCGTGTGTTAAAGTGGTTAGCCTTTAACGGGTGCAAATATAGTGTTTTATTGAAATTCGGGCAAATATTGGAGGGCTTTTTTTTGATGGTTCATGGGAGATACCGTAAATTTATTTACATTTGCGTGTAGATGAACTTATTAGTATAATTGATAAAATTCGTGGCGTGAAAGTTTGTTTGTTAGTGATAGGAAAGACAGATACGGAGTTTGTACGGGCGGGGATTGCCGAGTACGAGAAACGTTTGAAATATTATATCCCTTACGAGATGAAGGTGATTCCGGATGTGCGGAACACGAAAAACATGAGTGAGATACAACAAAAAGAACGAGAGGGAGAATTGTTGTTGGGGCAGTTGGAGGCAGCGGATTACGTGATTTTGTTGGATGAGAAAGGAAACGAGTACACTTCGAAAGCTTTCGCGGACTTTTTGGCACAGAAGATGCTGACAAGTATTAAACGACTAGTATTTATTATCGGGGGACCTTATGGTTTTTCGGAAGAAGTATATAAACGTGCAAACATGAAAATATCACTATCCAAGATGACTTTTTCTCACCAAATGGTGAGAATGATCTTCACGGAACAATTATATAGGGCAATGACTATATTGAAAGGAGAACCTTATCATCATGAATAAAGCGAGGGTGAAAAGCATGAAGAAGTTTTGGCTTGTACTATCGCTTGCCATGTTCTGCTTGATCGTGGGCTCTTTGTGGGAGTTTTCTCTGAATGATTGGTCTGCGGACAAGAAGCTATTTCTTTTTCAAGAACGGTTGAAATTCGAGGAGAAACGGCTTGACGAGCAGTTGCGGAAACTGGATCACGAGGGAGAGTGGAAAAAGCCGGAATGGAAAGGTAAGCAGTCAGTGCTAGTTGGCTTTAAGGGGAGTAAGTTAGTTTACTGGAGTAACGAGAGAGTGGGTTCACCTCGTTTGTACGAGATATTGTCTGCGGGGAGTGACTTCGTGAAAATTAATAATCTTTATTTTGATGTTCGTAAACATACTGTCGGAGATACGGTTTATTATGCGCTCCTGTTTATTAAGGAGGATTACCCGTATTCGAGTAACTACGTGAAAAGTCATTTTAATCCGTCGTTAGGTGAAAACTTGGATGATGCGAGTAAGGTGATTATTCGGGAAGCGTGGGAAAAAGGAGGACAGCTCGTGTACAATCGGGATGGGAGACCGTTGTTCAAGATCGAGAGTCAGGTGGAGCATGGGGATGTTGTGCCCACTTATTTCCTGTTGATTCCTTACATCATGTTCCTTCTCCTGCTGTTTTATGCTTACGAAATATCCTTGGATCGGGCCCGGTCGTTTCGGATGCAATTATTCCACGTGTTCGGTTTCTTCTTTCTCATCGTGTTGTTGCGTTCCTTGATGGTTGATTACAAGGTTCCGCAAGTGCTTTATTCTCTGCCTATTTTCACGACGAGTCAGATTGGGGGACGGTTAATCGTGTCGGTGGGGGATTTGTTTGTCACGATGTTTTGTTTGGCGCATTATTTTTTCATTACCTTTAACAAGCTGAAAATTAAGTATGACGAGCCTCGTTTGGTGCGTTATAAATATATATTCCTCGTGGGGTTCGTGATAGGCGTGTTTTTCTACACGAATTTGTTACATTTTTCGATTAACACGTTGATCGAGAGTACGCAGGTTAGTTTGAATATAGCCCGTCTTATTAATGTCGATTTCTCCTCGATCGTGGCTTTTATCACGTTGATTATTGCTGGAATGGGATTTATCGTGCTGATCAACAGTTCCGTGCGTTATTTCCAGAATTTATTCTCTATCAGTCAAGCGTTTTTGGGAGTAACTGGTGTACTTGTTTTTTGTGCAGCACTTTGTTATTTCTTTAATTTCTCTCTGTCCCCGTTGGAGTGTCTTTTTCCGTTATCGCTTTACTTGTTGTTTATTTTGGGGGTGTATTTGATGAAACAGGATGCCCAAAAGAGTATTTTCATGATTGCGCTTGTGGTGGTCTGTGTTTATATCATTTTCTTGGCAAAAAGTAGCGAGATCCATCGTGAACAAGGGGTGAGGGCAAGTTTTGCGAACGAGATTATCAAGGAAAGAGATCCTATTTTTGAGCATAAATTACTAGAAGTCAATGATGAGATAAAGCAAAGCCAGAAGGCGGATTCGCTGGTGAAGGTGGGAGATGTGGATTTGTTGTCGGCTTATATTTCAAGCGAGTTGCTGGATATGACGGGATTCTACTATACTTGTAAGGCGATAATATGTGATCCTCGGGATTCGATATTGTTGACGCCTACCTCCGAAAAGTATGGTTGTGACGAGTATTACGATAAGCTGATTGATAGTTTGGGAACTCGTATCGGTTACACGTCGTTTTTCTACATAAAGGATTTTGACGGGGTAGTTGAGTATCTCGGTCGTTTTTCTTTCTCTACACCTCGGGGTGGTAGTTGCGTATATATCCGTTTCGAGTCGAAAAATCGGCATGAAGGGATAGGGTATGCCCAAATTTTATCGAGGGAGATCGGTGTGGAGAAAGAGGCGCGTTATCCTTATTCTTATGCGAAGTACAAGAATGGGATACTGGTGGATTCCAAAGGGGACTTTAGTTACCCACGTAATTTGGAGCGTTTCGGGAAGATCGAACACGCCCGTATTATGAATAAAGACGGTTTTTCGCACATGGTGATTCCCGTGGAGAATGATGGGGTTTGTATTGTGAGTTTGGGGGATGACGTGTTTGCACTCTACTACTTGAACCTGTTGTACGCTATTTTTGTCAGTGGTATCTTGACTTCTTACGGGATGTTTTTCCGGTTTGACGGGGGATGGGGAAGTTTCCGGCAGACGAGCCTCACGTTGAGAATTAAAAAGAATATTATCACGTTGATTGGTGCGTTGTTCTTGATCATGACAATCATGAGTATTATCGTGAATGCCGAGAGTTTCGAACGGCGGCATAGTTCGAAGGTGATAGAGTTATCTCGGTATATAACAGATGAATTGGAGCATAATGATTGTGTGGATGCTACGAAGTGTCCCCGGATATTGAAGAAGTTGAAAGATATGTCCGAGGTTCTTTGGGTAGATATTAATATCTATAGCTGGGATGGAGTTCTCGTGGCGACTTCTCGTCCCGTGATATTCGAGAAAGGGTTTGACGGGACTTTGTTGAACCCGAATGCTTTTGAACAGATCGTTAAAAAAGAACAAATTAATTTTGTGCAAGATGAGAGAATCGTGGAGTTGACATACATGGCCGTGTACATGCCATTGGTGCTGGAGAACGGGGAGAGGTACGTGTTGAGTATCCCGTATTTTACCCGAGGGGAGGAACTGAACAAGGATATTTTGCTGATCGTGATTATCGCGGTGAATATTGCCATGATCGTGATGGTGCTTGCCTTTATCCTGTCGAGCATCGTGGCCGAGCGGATCACGAAACCGCTACAAGTGGTGAATGAGAAACTGCGTCAGATGAGGGTGGGAGGAAAGAACGAGAAGATCGTGTACCATGAGCGGGATGAAATCGGTATGTTGGTGAAAGAGTATAACGAGATGGTTGATAAATTGGAGGCGAACGTGAAGAAGTTGGCGAAGTCGGAACGGGAAAGTGCTTGGCGGGAAATGGCTCGGCAGATTGCTCACGAGATTAAAAACCCGTTGACCCCGATGAAGTTGAATTTGCAGTTTATGCAGCGTACGTTGCTGAAAGGGGATATGGAGGAAGTGCGCCAGCGGTTTAAGGATATTTCAGCTGTGTTGATCGAACAGATAGATCACATGGCTTCGATAGCCTCGGCTTTCTCTGATTTTGCTA
>DYVS01000270.1:0-2842 GCA_020743075.1 Butyricimonas virosa
TATCGAGTAATTCAAATTCAATATACGATAGTAAATAATAGGATTTCCATTATAATCCACCCCCCGTTCTTCCCGACCAATCGTATCATTATAAAAAACAGGTATTTCCCACTTTTTATATAAATCGTAAATAGCTTGGTCTACTGGCAAATCCGAATCACCAGTAATCACGAACCAATTTCTATCCTCTTTTGAAGGGAACAAATTATCCTCTTTACCACATCCGGTAAAGAAGAAAAATAAAAACATGAAATATATTACGTTTCTCATCGTTATTCCTATTTATTATAAAAAACTTCTACTTCAGGACGGGGATCATTATCTTTTATTTCACCCCGATTAAACTCTATAACATGCTGAGGTATAGGCAATACGTAGGATGCCGAATTCTCATCGTACCGTTTCAAACGATAAGTTCCTTGGTATTCAGCTTCCCAATTAGCATTTATCTCGTACTTGTCATGCAACACCTCTATCTGGAAAGGACAATGTGAATTTACCGCATAACGACGTAAATCAAACCAGCGATGCCCTTCAAAACACAACTCCCGACGACGTTCATCCCGAATAAAATTAACCAATTCATCTCCCGAATAATTGACCGGGATATAATTTTCTGTAACAATTCTTTTTTCCCGCAATCTCTCAATTACAGCCCGAGCCTCAACATCTTTTCCTATCAATGCCAACGCCTCTGCTTTATTCAATAATACTTCGGGCAAACGAATCAAACACTCAGAAGAAACCATTCCATCTTCTGGTCTTGCCAATTTACAAGGAACATATAACATCCCATAATACATAGTTTCCCATATACAAAACTTCTGTCGTAAATCATTAGCATCCTCCCCAAATAACTCCAACAAATCTGTAGAAATCTGATACATATTCCCCTGCATCAAGCCATTGATTGCATTTCCGCCCTGAGAAAATATGATCTCGGGAGAATCTTTGTATGTCGTACTCGTTGGCTGAATCATACCCCATTTATCCGTTGATAAACTAAGCGTATTATAATCCAACAAACTATAATTCGCAGCCAACACACTATCTGCAGCAGCAATAACGTTATCATACTCTTCCATGTAAAGATAAATACGACTTAAAAAAGCCTGTACGGCATGATAATCTGCCCGATACACGGTTTTCTTTTCCTTTCCTCGCAATAATTTTTTGGCCGACTCTAAATCCTCTAAGATTTGTTTGTAAACTTCTGCCACCGTATTACG
Source organism: Butyricimonas virosa (assembly GCA_020743075.1). GTDB lineage: Bacteria > Bacteroidota > Bacteroidia > Bacteroidales > Marinifilaceae > Butyricimonas > Butyricimonas virosa_A. The sequence goes on from DYVS01000270.1 coordinate 1,230, forward strand.
AGTAAAATACACATCCTCAATATATTCAGTTGTCTTTACCGTTACTCCCAAGTCTGTATCAGCCGTAGCTTTTGCGTAAGGTTTTGCATAAAAATTTACTAGATAATAATAATACACAGCACGCAGGAAGTAACATTCACCTTGAATCCGCTCTATCTGTTCGGGAAAATCGTGAATTTCTTCACTCTTTTTCAAGACCACGTTAACCACGCTGATATGTTTGTATAAACGCTCCCATGTATTATCTTTTACCATTTCACCCTCTTCGTTCGTATAAGGATAAGGAGCCCAAGTATAAAAAGCATTTAAACCTTCTCGCTGAAGATTACCAGAATTTACATGCTCCAATACATCATCAGTCATCAAATGAAGCCAAGGGAAATAATAGGCCCCTTGTAAAGAGACAAGCTCTCTTTGGTTTGGCACGGGCATATACCCTTCCCCTACCAAAATTTCATCTAAATCTGCCGCCGTTCGCGCATAAGTCAAATCTTGTGAATACTCTTCTAAAAAATCATTACATGAAGTACACCCGAACAAGATCACACAACATATATATATATAAAATTTTCTCATATTGCCTCTTTTTAAAATGAAACACGTAAACTTATAGAATAAGACGGACGTAAGGAAAGATTCAGTTTATCCGACGATCCGGATTGCGAAGGATCTTGCCCTTTCAATTTAGAATTACACCATGTATATATATTATGTCCCGTTAAACCGATACTCGCCGATTTCAAGTGCATTTTCTGACACAATTTTTCTGACAAGGAATAATTAAACGAAAAAGATTGCAATTTCAAATAATTACCACTAACGACCCTCAGATCTGAATTATCATACATTTGCCACAAGTTATCAGCAAAACGAATTGAAGCATAATTATTTTCATTCCACCATAACCCATATCCTATCGTCTCATGATACGACTTATTGGGTAACAACCCGGGAATATTAGTGTGCTTTTCATCACCTGGGCGTTGCCAACGATGCACAAACTCCCGACGCACATTATTCTCCGGAAGAGGTGCTATTGTAGAACTATTTTGGTTACCATATAACTTTAATAAACGAATTTTAGACCCAATAGAATACCCTAAATGAACATTCAACGAAAAATGTTTATAAGAGAAAGTATTCGAAATCCCCCCCTGAATCACAGGAACCCGAGTACCGGAATGTCTCATTACCTCCATATATACTTGTTCGCGATCCATCTTCAAATATTTTTCTGCAACCTCGTCTTTATCAATTCCTTTAAACATTGGACGTCCGTCTTCCGGAGACAACCCATCAAAACAATATGAGTAGAACGTATTCAATGGTTTCCCTTTCACCAAAGCCGTACCGTTCAAATAATCCGTATAAAATATTTCATCTTCTGTCTTCTCAAAGTCATTCCCATTTACAGCTTTCGTTAATAAATTATTCACGACCTGCCCTAACTGAGGATCTATATCCCACCGGAATGCACCAATCCCGCCTGCAGACTTGATCGGAGTAAAATTAAAACTCAACTCAAACCCCTTATTTTCAATAGTTCCAGAATTAATAACATATTCATCTCTTCCGTTAATATCCGACACTTGTTTCGAGAGAAAAGCGTCTTT
>DYVS01000271.1:0-20262 GCA_020743075.1 Butyricimonas virosa
TTTATTTCTTAAATCATATGAAAGATCATCCAAATTCAAACGTTCCAACAACATGGAAATAGCTTCCGCTCCCATCTTAGCAATAAACTTGTTTGGATCATCATCATCCAGATATTGATTATCTGTCGGAAGTTTATCCAGAATATCCAAATACTCCTCTTCCGTTAGGAAATCCATTGTTTTGATACCGGAATCCCCCATGATACCCGGGTTTACAACCACGTATCTCTCGTAGTAAATAACGGTATCCAGTTTCTTGGAAGGTAACCCTAACAAGTAACCGATTTTATTTGGCAACGATTTGAAATACCAGATATGAGCCACCGGAACCACCAATTGGATATGTCCCATACGCTCACGTCTAACCTTCTTCTCCGTAACCTCAACACCACAACGGTCACAAACAATACCCTTGTAACGGATACGTTTATATTTACCGCAATGGCATTCGTAATCCTTCACCGGACCGAAAATTCTCTCACAAAACAAACCGTCACGTTCTGGTTTGTAAGTACGATAGTTAATCGTCTCCGGTTTTAATACAGCACCACTAGACCGTTCCAGAATTTCTTCCGGAGAAGCCAATCCAATAGCGATCTTAGTAAAATTTTTTACTTTATTGTCTTTTCTGAAGGCCATATTCTAGATTTTAGATTTTAGATTTTAGATTTACAATTCATGTGATTGTAAATCTAAAATCATAAATCAACAATTATATTAAATTAACGCTCAATCCTAACCCGCGAAGCTCATGCAACAATACATTGAATGATTCCGGGATTCCAGGTGTCGGAAGGGGTTCACCTTTCACGATATGCTCGTAAGTCTTGGTTCTACCCATCACATCATCAGACTTCACGGTCAAGATCTCCTGTAGGATATGTGAAGCACCGAAAGCCTCAAGTGCCCAAACCTCCATCTCTCCAAAACGCTGACCTCCGAACTGAGCCTTACCTCCAAGAGGTTGCTGCGTGATCAACGAGTAAGGACCGATAGAACGAGCGTGCATCTTGTCATCAACCATGTGTCCCAGTTTCAACATATAAATCACACCCACGGTTGCCGGCTGGTCGAAACGTTCTCCCGTTCCTCCGTCGTACAAATACGTGGTACCGAATCTAGGTACACCTGCTTCATCCGTGTATTTGTTTATATCGTCCAAAGAAGCACCATCGAAAATCGGGGTTGCAAACTTCAATCCCAAATTCTTTCCGGCCCAACCTAACACCGTTTCAAATACCTGTCCCAAGTTCATACGAGAGGGCACACCTAACGGATTCAAACAAATATCAACCGGAGTTCCGTCAGACAAGAACGGCATATCCTCTACCCTTACCACACGGGATACAATACCCTTGTTACCGTGACGTCCTGCCATCTTATCTCCAATTTGCAATTTACGTTTTTTAGCCACGTAAACCTTAGCCATCTTAATAATTCCGGAAGGAAGCTCGTCACCGACGGTAGCGTTATATTTCTTACGTTTAATCTGTCCTTCGATCTCCTTGTACTTGATGATATAATTGTGCAACAAGTCTCGGATCATATCATTTCTCTGCTTATCAGTAGTCCACTTGTTCGGGTTGATCTGCAAAAAGTCCATATTTTGCAACATCTTGTAAGAGAACTTCACTCCCTTCGGAACAATATCCTCGTTCAAGTAATTCTTCACTCCTTGCGAAGTCTTACCATTTACTAACTCGAACAGTTTATCGATCAACAAAGAAGTCAAATCACCGACTTTACGCTGGAATTGTTCATCCAACTCGGCCAAGATATTTTTACCGGCAGCCTTCGTTTTCCGATCACTTACCGTGCGTTGGAATAACTTCTTATCGATAATAACACCTTTCAATGAAGGAGAAGCTTTCAATGAAGCATCTTTCACATCACCGGCTTTATCACCGAAGATTGCTCTCAGCAATTTTTCCTCCGGACTCGGATCAGACTCTCCTTTCGGGGTAATCTTACCAATCAAGATATCTCCCGGTTGAACACGTGCCCCCACACGAATGATTCCGTTTTCATCCAAATCCTTCGTGGCCTCCTCACTTACGTTCGGAATATCAGCCGTCAACTCTTCCAATCCACGTTTTGTTTCACGAACTTCCAAAGAATACTCGTCCACGTGAACAGATGTAAAGACATCATTCCGTACGATATTCTCCGAGATCACGATAGCATCCTCGTAATTGTACCCTTTCCACGGCATGAATGCCACTTTCAAGTTACGTCCGAGTGCCAACTCTCCCTTTTCAGAAGAATATCCCTCAGTCAATATCTGACCTTCTTCCACACGTTGACCTTTTCTCACGATCGGTTTCAGCGTGATCGTCGTACTCTGGTTCGTACGTTGGTATTTCGGCAGGTAATATTCTTTCGTATCGGGTTCAAAGCTTACAAAAGCCTCTTCTTCCGTACGGTCATATTTAACAACAATCTTGCGCCCGTCAACATAAGCAATCACTCCCGGTCCCTCAGCAACAACTTGCGTTCTAGAATCCTTGATTAAATTGGCTTCCAAACCAGTTCCCACGATCGGAGACTGCGGGGAGATAATCGGAACTGCCTGACGCATCATGTTCGATCCCATCAATGCACGGTTAGCATCATCATGCTCCAAGAACGGAATCAAAGAAGCCGCAATAGAAGCAATCTGGTTCGGGGCAACATCGATTAAATCGACATCCTCTCCAGCAGCTAACGGGAAATCCGCATCCTTTCTGGCTTTTACCCATTTATTTGTAAACTTACCACTCTCATCAATAGCAGAGCTTGCCTGAGCAATTACCAGTTCCTCTTCTTCCTCTGCAGAATAATAGCGTACACCTTCCTCAGAAAGATCCACAACGCCATTATTCACTTTACGGTAAGGAGTTTCAATAAATCCTAAGTCGTTAATCTTCGCATACACGCAGAGAGAAGAAATCAAACCGATATTCGGCCCCTCAGGCGTCTCAATCGGACACAAACGACCATAGTGAGTGTAGTGTACGTCACGCACCTCGAATCCTGCACGATCTCTGGAAAGACCACCGGGTCCCAAGGCCGACATACGTCTCTTATGAGTAATCTCGGCCAATGGATTCGTCTGATCCATAAACTGAGATAATGCATTCGTTCCGAAGAACGAGTTGATCACGGAAGACAAAATCTTCGAGTTGATCAAATCAACCGGGGTGAATACCTCGTTGTCACGCACGTTCATTCTTTCACGAATCGTACGGGCCATACGGGCCAATCCCACGCCGAATTGATTATATAATTGTTCGCCGACAGTACGTACACGACGATTACTCAAATGGTCAATATCGTCCACGTCGGTCTTAGCGTTCAACAAGCGAATCAAATATTTGATGATCTCGATAATATCCTCTTTCGTCAAGACACGGATATCCGGATCTGTTGCAAGTCCCAATTTCTTGTTTAACTTGTAACGGCCCACGTCACCCAAATCGTAACGTTTATCAGAGAAGAACAACTTGTCGATTACATCGCGGGCAGTAGCCTCGTCTGGCGGCTCCGAACTACGCAACTGCCTGTAAATATGTAATACAGCCTCTTTCTCCGAGTTACAGGGGTCTTTTTGTAACGTGTTATATATAATGGCATAATCTGCCAAATTTTGCATCTCCTTGTGAAGAAGGATCGTCTTCGCACCTGACTCGACAATCGCATCAATATGCTCAGGCTCCAGTACTGTTTCACGATCAACGATAATCTCGTTACGTTCGATAGAAACAACTTCACCGGTATCTTCATCAACGAAATCTTCAATCCAAGATTTCAAAACACGAGCAGCCAACCGTCTACCAACGACTTTCTTCAACCCCGTACGGGAAACATTCACTTCATCAGCCAGACCGAATATTTCAAGAATATCCTTATCCGTTTCAAAACCGATAGCTCGTAAAAGAGTAGTTACCGGTAATTTTTTCTTCCGATCGATATACGCATACATCACGTTATTGATGTCCGTGGCAAACTCGATCCAGGAACCCTTGAACGGAATAATTCTAGCGGAATAAAGCTTCGTACCATTCGCATGAATACTCTGCCCGAAGAAAACACCGGGAGACCTGTGTAACTGAGAAACGACCACTCGCTCTGCTCCATTGATCACGAAAGTACCTTTCGGAGTCATGTAAGGAACATTTCCTAAATATACATCCTCGATAACGGTATCAAAATCTTCATGTTCCGGATCTGTACAGTACAACTTCAGTTTCGCTTTCAAGGGTGCGCCATAAGTCAATCCCTGACCCAGACACTCCTCGATCGTGTAACGAGGCGGATCTATAAAATAGTCCAAAAATTCCAAAACAAAGTTGTTCCGAGTATCAGTAATAGGAAAATTCTCCTTGAAAACCGTGTAAAGGCCTTCATTCTTTCTGTTCTCAGGTGTGGTACCTAATTGAAAAAAGTCCTTGAAAGACTTTAATTGCACTTCAAGAAAATCAGGATATTCCAGCTGATTCTTTATCGATGCAAAGCTTATTCTATTGTTTGAATTATATGAAGACATCTATTATTTTTTTTGAACCTAAACAATCATAACAACAAAATGGTTTAGAGTCCACATGAGACTCTAAACCTGGAAAAACCAACCGGTTTTATTTTATTTAAGTTCAACTTCAGCTCCTGCTTCTTCTAATTGAGTCTTCAATGAGTTAGCCTCTTCTTTAGAAACTTTTTCTTTCAATGGAGCCGGAGCCTTGTCAACTACTTCTTTAGCCTCTTTCAATCCAAGACCGGTCAATTCTTTTACTAACTTAACAACAGCTAATTTAGCAGCACCAGCTGATTTAAGAATTACATCGAATTCAGTTTGCTCTGCTTCAGCGGCAGCAGCACCACCAGCTGCAGGAGCAGCAACAGCTACAGCAGCAGCTGCAGGTTCGATTCCGTACTCTTCTTTTAAAATATCAGCTAATTCTTTTACGTCTTTTACGGTAAGGTTTACTAGCTCTTCTGCAAGTTTTTTCAAATCTGCCATTTCTATACTATTTAAAATTGTTTGTTTACTAAACTATAAAAATTATTCTTTTTCAGAAAGTGTTTTAACAACACCAGCGATGGTATTTTGTCCGGATTGCAATGCGGAAATAACATTCTGCATCGGTGCCTGCAACATTGCGATAATGTCTGCAATCAACTCCTCCTTAGACTTGATACTGATCAACGATTCAAGCTGATCCTCGCCAACATAAGCACATTCTTCTACGAATGCGGCCTTGAATACCGGTTTGTCTTTAGTCTTACGGAATTCTTTAATCAGTTTTGCAGGACCGTTTCCGGTGTCGCACAACATGATAGCGCTATCCCCTTTCAACGCTGAGAAAATCTCCTCGTAGTTGTTGGTAGCGTTTTCCAAAGCCTTTTTCAACAACGTGTTCTTCACTTGCACCAGTTTGATATTAGCATCAAAGCAAGCCCGACGCAAAGCCTGAGTGTCTACAGCGTCAAGACCGGAAATGTCACTAACATACAAGTGCTTGTAAGAATTCACTTGTTCCGTCAAGGTTTCTATTACGACTTTTTTATCTTCTTTTTTCATACTACTGAAGTCCTTTTTAGATTACTACATTAATCAAGTAAAGTCTTTTGGTCTACTTGAATACCGGGACTCATCGTACTTGACAGATACACGCTCTTGATATAAGTACCTTTAGCGGCAGCCGGTTTCAATTTATTGATCACGTTCAAGAATTCTCTAGCGTTCTCCATAATCTTGTTCGGCTCGAATGTAACTTTACCAATAGAAGCGTGAATAATACCGAATTTGTCAACTTTAAAGTCGATCTTACCAGCCTTCACCTCGGTTACTGCTTTCCCGATTTCCGGGGTTACAGTACCACTCTTCGGGTTTGGCATCAATCCACGAGGACCCAAAATTCTACCAAGAGCACCTACTTTACCCATTACAGAAGGCATCGTGATGATGATATCGATGTCGGTCCAGCCGCCTTTCAATTTTTCGATATATTCATCCAATCCAACGTAATCGGCTCCGGCAGCCTTAGCTTCTTCCACCTTGTCAGGCGTACACAAAACCAAAACTCTTACTTGTTTACCGGTTCCATGAGGTAAAGTACATACACCGCGTACCATTTGATTGGCTTTACGCGGGTCTACACCCAGTCGAACGTCCATGTCAACTGACGCATCAAACTTCGTGAAAGTGATTTCCTTCACAAGCTGTGCGGCCTCGTCGATAGAATATACTTTTCCACCTTCGATCTTCGCTAAAGCTAACTTCTTATTTTTTGTCAGTTTACTCATTACGTTTGAAGTGTTACAAGTTCATTAAAAAGGTCTGTCACCGGTTACGGTTATACCCATACTTCTGGCGGTACCAGCTACCATACTCATTGCTTTCTCGATTTCAAAAGCGTTCAAATCTTTCATCTTGTCCGTAGCGATTGCTCTCACTTGATCCCAAGTGATTGAGGCCACTTTCTTACGATTGGGCTCTGCGGAACCAGATTTGATTTTAGCAACTTCCAAAAGTTGAATAGCAACAGGAGGTTGTTTTGTAATAAAATCAAACGATTTATCACCATACACCTGTATAATTACCGGGATGATCTTTCCTGCCTGCTCTTGAGTTCTAGCGTTAAATTGCTTACAGAAGTCCATGATATTGACTCCCTTAGAACCTAACGCCGGTCCTACTGGAGGCGAAGGATTAGCAGCTCCGGCTTTAATTTGCAGCTTGATAATAGCTTCAACTTGTTTTGCCATGATTGTTTTTAATCAAATAATTGTTATTCTTTTTCTACCTGCATGAAACTTAATTCGAGTGGTGTTTTCCGTCCGAAAATCTTGACAATTACTTTCAAGCGTTTCTTGTCCGTATTCACCTCCTCTATCACACCGGTAAAACCATTAAACGGTCCGTCAGTTACTTTAACCGACTCGCCAACGAAATAAGGGATACTTATTTCTTCTGGTTGTTCCGCAAGTTCATCGACTGTACCCAAGATCCGGTTTACCTCTGCTTGTCGCATCGGCACAGGGTCTCCTCCTTTGGTTTCCCCCAGGAAGCCGATCACATTCGTGATGTCACGAAGTATGTGAGGGATTTCTCCAACGAGAGCGGCCTCGATCAACACGTAACCCGGATAAAGATTTCGCTCACTGCTATACTTTTTCCCGTTACGTACCTGATACACCTTCTCTGCAGGTACTAAAACCTGTGAAACGTAATCCTGAAGCCCTAAACTGGCGATTTCGTTCTCGATGTACTCCTTTACCTTCTTCTCTTTTCCTCCAATGGTCCGAAGTACATACCATCTTTTTTTCATTTCAGCCATGTTAGACCTCCAAGATTTTTAGTAAAACAAATTATATATACCGGTCACGATATGTCTGAACGAAAAATCCATTGCAAAAATGCACAACGCTATGATAACGGAAGCAATCATCACAATTGTTGCACTACTCTGGAGCTCAGACCACGTAGGCCAAGTTACTTTATTCACCAGCTCGTTATAAACATCTGATATATAACTTTTAATCTTCATTTGTTCTATATTTAATTTGCACGGGAGGAGAGGTTCGAACTCCCGACCCTCGGTTTTGGAGACCGATGCTCTACCAACTGAGCCACTCCCGTGTATGAGCCGGCCGAAACCGGCTCTATTTATTTTGGATTTATGATTTAGTGATTTCCGATTCAATCATCAATCAGAAATCGTAAATCAGAAATCAAATTAGTCAAGAATCTCAGTAATCTGACCAGCACCTACGGTTCTACCACCTTCACGGATAGCGAAACGCAAACCTACGCTACAAGCTACCGGAGTGATCAACTCAACAGTGATCGTCAAGTTATCACCAGGCATTACCATCTCACGTCCTTCCGGAAGAGTGATTTCACCGGTAACGTCCAAGGTACGGATATAGAATTGAGGTCTGTATCTGTTGTGGAACGGAGTGTGACGACCACCTTCTTCTTTCTTCAAGATATAAACCTCAGCTTTGAATTTATCGTGCGGTTTAACAGAACCCGGTTTTGCCAATACCATACCACGTTTGATCTCGTCTTTGTCGATACCACGAAGTAACAAACCAACGTTATCACCAGCCTGACCTTCGTCAAGAATCTTACGGAACATCTCAACTCCGGTACATACGGTTTTCTTACCGTCAGCACCCAAACCGATAATTTCCAACTCATCACTCGTGTGAACGATACCAGTTTCGATACGACCGGTAGCAACAGTTCCACGACCAGTGATAGAGAATACGTCCTCAACAGGCATCAAGAACGGTTTATCAACGGCACGAGTCGGTAACTCAATCCAGTTATCAACTGCATCCATCAACTCCATTACTTTTTCTTCCCATTTTGCTTCTCCGTTCAATGCTCCAAGAGCTGAACCTAAGATAACCGGAGTATTATCTCCATCATATTGATAGAATGACAACAACTCACGAACTTCCATCTCAACCAACTCCAACATTTCCGGGTCGTCTACCATATCCACTTTGTTCAAGAATACAACGATTCTCGGAACGTTTACCTGGCGAGCCAAAAGGATGTGCTCACGAGTCTGAGGCATCGGACCATCAGTAGCGGCACAAACTAAGATAGCACCGTCCATCTGAGCAGCACCAGTTACCATGTTCTTCACATAGTCGGCGTGTCCCGGACAGTCAACGTGTGCATAGTGACGATTTGCAGTCTGGTATTCAACGTGAGAAGTGTTAATGGTGATACCTCTCTCTTTTTCTTCCGGAGCGTTATCGATAGAATCGAATGAACGTAATTCAGAAAGACCTTTTTTTGCCAATACCGTAGTGATAGCAGCCGTCAAAGTAGTTTTACCGTGATCAACGTGACCGATAGTACCAATATTTACGTGTGGTTTGGACCTGTCAAAATGTTCTTTAGCCATAACTCTAAAACAATTTTTATTATTAAACAATTTATCTCAATAACTCAATTTCATGCAAGTAACTCGCTGTTTACCTGAAAATTACCCAGACAAGTGCGAGAAAACCCATTTAATTTGGCTTGCAAATGTACAAATTAAAAATCATATCTCACAATAAATGAGATCATTTTTCTTAATTTTCTCTTTTTTCTTTTGCTTTAACAAGTTGTCTCTTTAATACATCATACAACTCGTCCACTGTTTCTTCAAAAGTTTTCGCATTCTTTTTAGCGAACACGTCTTGCCCTTTGACATCAACATGCACCTCGGTTAACTTATTTTCCAGATGATCATCTTTTTCCAATTTCAAGGTCACATCTATACTCATAATTCCGTCGTGATACTTCTCCAATTTTGAGAACTTCTTATTAATGAACTCCTCCAGCACTGGATTTACTGAAAAACCTACAGGATTAATTCTAATGTCCATATCGTTTCCTCCTATAATTTATGCTCGCGGGTGAGCTTGTTTAAAAATCTTCAACATCTTCTCCACAGAGTTGTGAGTGTACACCTGAGTTGCTGCCAGACTGGAATGTCCCAGCAATTCTTTAATTCCCTGAATCGGCGCACCGTTGTCCAACAGATGCGTGGCAAAAGAATGTCGCAACACGTGCGGGCTGCGTTTTGCTAAAGAAGTATGTGACTCCAGTTCTTTCGTCACTAAACGATAAACAAAATTAGCGTAAAGCGGCTTCCCCTTATCGGTCACGAAAAACATATCATGCTCCCCTTCCACCACGCGACTCCGAGCATCCAAATAACATTCAATATCCTGCATCAACTCGGTCACGATCGGGATTTCTCGCCATTTTCCACCTTTCCCGAAAACACGAATACAACGCCGTGAAAGATCAACATTCCCCACCTTTAATCCAATAATTTCAGAACGCCTCATTCCCGTATCATAAGCCATCAACAAGATCAAGAAATCTCTCAATCCGGAAAAACCTTTCTTTTTCTCCGCATCATCCAACGTACATTCCATCTCCTCTTCCCTCACGAAAACCGGTAATCGTTTCGGCAATTTCGGTCCGCTAATATTCTCGGCGGGGTTCACCTCTATCACTTTCTCTTTTACCAGGAAACGAAAAAACGCCTTTATACTGCTCAACTTACGTTTACCGGAAGCGGCACTTAACTTCCCTCTGGCACCGTTCACCCTCAGATCTCCCCTCATCTCTGCCACGACCCATTCTCTAACGAGTTTGGTCGTCACTCGAGAAAAATCCTCATTATTCCTTTCCAAACCACAAAATTCGTAGAACTGATACAAATCCGCCTTATACGCAATGATCGTATTTTCCGAATAACGTTTCACGCTACTCAAATATTTCAAGAACAATTCTATCTGTATCATTTCTACTATTTTAATAACGTAAGCAAGTTACGTTTTTTGTTTGGAAAAACAAAGAAAGTGATCGATTTATTCTTCCGCTTGTTGCAAAGATTGACGATAGACAGCCTTCATCCGGGCCATTCTATTTCTAATAGACGGCTTGGTAAAAGCCTGACGATCTCTTAGTTCTTTAATCACGCCGGTCTTTTCGAATTTTCTTTTGAATTTTTTCAGTGCTCTCTCGATATTTTCGCCTTCTTTTAATGGTACAATTATCATGATTTACAATTTTAAAAATGAATACTTAATTTTATAATAAAAAATCCCGCAACACCATTATGGGCTGCTTTCTAATTAAATATATGTATATTTTGCACTATCTCAAAAATAATTGACCACCCCCTTTCAAGCGGATTGAAGTTCATATTAAAAAATTCGAAAACTGGCCGCAAAGATAAATCAATTAATCGAGATATAAAAATAAAATTCCGTTTTTAGCATTCTGAATACAAGCGAGAAGAAATGAAACCGCCTCGAGAAAAAGAGGCGGTTTCAGGGATGGACTTAAAACGAGAAGGAGTTAACAGATTCTCTCGCCGTTAAGTATCCAACCTATCAATTCTATTTTTAAAGAAAACAGCCGGGTGGGATTCAAACTACTAATGTGAGAAGATGAACGTGGCACCCCTATGCATTTCCGGCTACTTTCTTGTTAGCGCCGGAATTAAAAAAAATCCGGCGCTATATTTTAGCAATCCGGAAGATTTATAAAATCGGACCGGGCTGCTCTTCGTAACGGAGGTCTAGCAAACCAATGGACACGAAAAACAAGCCTCGACCCGACTATATATATTACTATACGTAATCGAGTGTGAAGGCGTTGCAATCACCGTGGCCCACATAGAAGTTGCTAGTTTCCGTTCACAGTGCATAATTGCACGCTATCAATAAAAACCGAACGTGTTGCGTTCTGTTAGCGCAAAGATGATAAATAATTATCTCATAAACAAAAAAAAACACTACATTATTTTTCAAGTTTCGGCAAAATAGCGAAATTTTCATTCAGATCATAAACGAGACTAAAGAAATAATTGCAGAATTGGAAGGATACGCAACCAAAAAGAAGAAACAAGCCCAAACAATAGAACACATACTGGCAACAAGCGTTCAGAGATTTGGATTTAACTCAAGAGTCATGAATATTTTATTGATGGCAGAGATAAAAACAGTGGGTACTTATATACCACATTTACAACGAAATTCAAAGTAAACTTTTCCTAGGTAATACACGTTTATCTTCCGTGGCATATTCGATATTCTTAGGGATCAAAGACGTATCAATTTCGTTACAAAGACGTATCAAAGACGTTCACGAACGTCCCTGGTACGTCTCCGTGGCGAAATTAATTGGCGCTTGTATTAGAAATTAATCCCTTATACATTTGATTACGAATGGTAAATATTCCTTCTTGCATGTAGGAGTTAACATCTCACAACAAAATCGTATATAACTACCAAAAATTTTATCGAAGAAAAATGCAAGAAGAATGCAGAATAAATAAATACTCCGCGGCCCAAATAAACTATCAGTAAACAACCAAGAGAACAATAGATTGACATAGCTTAAAGCCAGCGCTACACCAGACTTTTACCAAAGCAATAATCTCCTTCTACCCTTTTAACTCCCTTCCATCGCCCTTTCATAGCCCATTCCCCATAAGCGAGCAACGGAACGAAGAGCTTGATGAAAGACTCACGCCAGATTATTACTTCGGTATTTCAAGAGAATTACGGTGGTACATCAGGGATTCAACAAGTCCTTACAATAATAATCAAGTATCCCGTTGATCATATCCAGATAAGCCTTCGCTTTTGTATTTTCGGGATTTATACGCATCACCTCATTCAGATGGTTTATCGCTTGCGTTGTCTCCCCCATGGCGTTATACACCACACCCAGCTCCAAGAGCACGAGTTCCCGTTCTCCTTCATTCTGTTCTAACATTTGCCGGAGCATGGCAATTGCTCCTTCCCGATCGCCTTGTTTTGCCAGTTGTTTTGCGTCTTCTATATTCATTGTTATTTCTACTTTTTATAAATATCCGTCTCAAAGGTAGCAATATTTTTCACGGCATCCTCCACCTTCAAGACAAGCCTGTTTTTTCCTTTCACGAAAACGGGTTCATTTATGTTACCTTCCAGCAGGCGATTTTTCGCATCGTACGTGAACAAACACCATTTTCCATTTACCTCAACCCGATAAGAAGAAATGCCCGACAAGTCGTCAACAATCCTGAACCGGATCTTCTGTCCAGCTCTCCCCATGTAAAGGATAACCGGGGCAATCGTGTCCTGACGAACCGTGAACTCACCCAACACCCGGGGGAATGCCTCAAGCCCCTCTTCCGACCATCGGGTCTTCAAGGCAGAAAAACGATTATTTTTCTCCAGCAAACAAATCACAGACTTTCCCGGGAACTTCCCGTCAACCACCAACCGGGCATTTTTCATCAACGGGTATATTTGTTGCCCGGTAGAAAACACTTCGATCGTCTCAACACTATCTCTCAAGCGGGAAGACACCTCCGGCTTGCACACGATCGGATAGGATAAAGCATCTGCCTCCAACCACAGGGTATATTTTCCTTTTTTCAAGCTATCGTTTTGGTGATTCTTCAATAATTTTTCCTCATCTGCCAATACCAATTCCCGCAAGGGAGATTTACCCCATAACTGGAACATGATTCTGGAATGATTCCCATTAATATCCGACAAATCAATCGCAACATCCACCACACTGTCTTTCTCAACCGAGATAAATCCTCCGTTCTGATTACGAACGGGCAACAATTGCCCTTGATAATTTCCGAAAGTCAAGTAAACCAAACGATTTCCCCTGTAATGATGAAAATCCTTCAACTCGTTAACCAAAAACGCCTGGTCAAAAGAAAGCTCGTTCATGGTCATTTTAAAGACTTCCTGCCCGTTGGCACTCACGCTCAAATCATACACGCCTAATTTATTCCAAGAATCTTTCATGTAGTCATCAGATTGTATCCCAATCCCGACCATTCCAGCAGGTACCCCAACCTTTCCTCCCCGAAATACCCGGTTACCCGTATTTTTCACCTCCACCCGGCGGGCAGGATTCCGGGTTCCCCCATCCGAAACCGGATACACGTAAACACCCCGCACATTTGGCCCAGTCTGATCTTTCACCGAAAGAAACCGCAAGGGATTCAAAGCATATTCACTCTTCGTGTTGCGCACCTCAAAATGCAAATGAGGACCACCCGAAGAACCGGTATTCCCGCTATAGGCAATCGTGTCTCCCGCACGGAAACGGAGTTCATAACCCGACATATTCTCGTCCACCTCGAATGACTCCTTATTATATTGTATATTTCTCACGACTTTCGCAATTCGGGGCACAAAACGGTTCAAATGACCATACACCGTGGTTATTCCCCCATTGTGTTCCAGATACAGGGCATTTCCATACCCCGTGGCAGAAACCTTTACACGTGCCACGACACCGTCTTTCACGCAAATCACCGGTAGGCCTTCCCGTCCTCCGGTTTTAAAATCCAACCCGGTATGCAGATGTGTCGCTCTCAATTCTCCGAAATTCCCACTCAATAGCGGAACATTTTTCAACGGGTAAAGCAACGTGTCAGTTTGTGCACAAACATTTGATGATAAAAGAAGTAACATCGACAACAAAGCTCCAACCCCTCTCCACATTATTTTATTTGTCATAAAAAAAACATTAAATCCATTGCAAAATTAATAACACTATTGATATTTAAAAGAAATTATTCTATCTTTGTGGTGTAAAGATTATGTTATGACAGCAAAACAAGATGCCGTTATTAACGAGCTAAACACAAAAGTTGAACGACTGATAAAACTATATATATCCTCACTGGACAAAAACAGAGAGATGGATTCAGAGATGAAAGAACTCAGGATTCAAATTGAGCGGATGAAAAGTGAGAACATGAAATTACATGAAGAAATCAAGACATTGAAGGTGGCTGCCGCTATCTCGACCGGAGAAGGAAGTTCCGAGGCCAAAAATAGAATAAGCCAACTTGTGCGGGAGATTGATAAATGTATTGCTCTTTTGAATAATTAAATATGAATGATAAACTTACTATTACGCTAAATATAGCCGGTAGGCCCTGCGTTCTGACCATAGAGAGAGAGGAAGAAGAGGAGATCAGAAAAGCTGCACAGCTGATTAATAGTAAGATTGCAAAATATAGGGAAAAGTACGCAACTGCTGATCCCGTTGATTTTCTAGCTGTTACCGCATTACAATTCACGGTAAAGATGCTGGAAGCTGAAAGGCGAAACGACGTGGAGCCGATATTGGACGAGGTGAAGAAGATTAGTAGCAGGCTCGACGAAGTTGTGAAAGAGTAAAAAAGAAAGAGTTCTTTGAAAAGGAAATAGATATACCCGCATTATTTCGTATTTAACTGGAAAACTCAACACTTAACCAATTAGAGTGAAGCTTAGTTAGCCAAAGACAGGCCTCAACCCTTCGGGGTTCCTTCGGGACGGTGGAAGTTTGAATCTGACAGCAGCTCTACCCGTGTCTAACAGGGGTTTTTTAAAGAAGAAATGATGCGGGTTTTTTGTATAAACAAAAAACACCAAATATATTATATAACTATAAATTCAAGTTACGAATATGATAACAATAATAATTACCGGTGTTATTGCTCTGATAGTGGGATTCATTCTCGGATACCTGCTAATCAACATGACCTTGAAATACAGGAGCAAAAACATCATCAAGGAAGCGGAAGCAGAGGCGGAAGTAATTAAAAAAGACAAGATTTTGCAAGCAAAGGAGAAATTCCTGCAAATAAAGGCAGAACACGAGAAACAAGTGAATGCCCGCAATAGCAAAATCCTTCTCGCGGAAAACAAGCTAAAACAAAAAGACGCCGAATTGGCTCGTAAAATGGAAGAATGTCAACGCAAGATTAAAGATGCGGAGACACAACAGGAGACGCTGGAGGCCCAAAAAGAGTTACTAGAAAAGAAACACGCCGAACTGGATAAATTCAAAAAACAACAGATCGAGCAACTGGAAGCCATTTCCGGGATGTCTGCCGATCAGGCAAAGGAAAAACTCATCAGTTCTTTGAAAGACGAGGCTGAAACTGAAGCGATGTCATACGTGAACGAGATTATGGAAGAGGCAAAAATGACGGCAAACATGGAGGCAAAAAAGATCGTGGTAAAAACCATCCAACGGGTGGCCACAGAAACCGCTACCGAAAATGCCGTATCTATATTCCATATTGATTCGGATGAAATCAAGGGACGTATTATCGGGCGGGAAGGACGTAACATCCGGGCTCTGGAAGCAGCCACCGGCGTTGAAATCATCGTGGACGACACCCCGGAGGCAATTGTACTTTCCGGATTTGACCCGGTAAGACGCGAAATCGCTCGCCTTTCACTTCACCAATTAGTTACCGACGGACGTATTCACCCGGCACGGATAGAGGAAGTAGTAAACAAGGTGAAAAAACAAATCGAGGAAGAGATCGTCGAGACCGGAAAACGCACCACCATCGACTTGGGTATTCACGGGTTGCACCCGGAATTAATCCGGTTGGTCGGCAAAATGAAATACCGTTCTTCTTACGGGCAGAACTTGTTACAACACGCTCGCGAAACAGCCAACCTCTGTGCCATCATGGCTGCAGAATTGGGTTTGAACGTGAAGAAAGCAAAACGTGCCGGATTATTGCATGATATTGGTAAAGTGCCCGATGACGAGCCGGAATTACCGCACGCAATCCTCGGTATGCGCCTAGCTGAAAAATACAAGGAAAAACCGGACATTTGTAACGCTATCGGTGCCCACCACGAAGAGATTGAAATGACAACGATGATCGCCCCGATCGTTCAGGCTTGTGATGCCATCTCAGGCGCACGTCCGGGAGCAAGACGAGAAGTAGTTGAGTCATACATCAAACGACTGAAAGAGATGGAAGACCTTGCACTTTCTTATAATGGAGTGGTCAAAACCTACGCCATCCAAGCAGGACGCGAATTGCGGGTAGTCGTTGGTAGTGAAAAGGTATCTGACACGGAGGCAGAGAAAATTTCATACGAAATCGCTAAAAAGATTCAGGATGAAATGACCTACCCCGGACAGGTGAAAGTCACGGTGATTCGAGAAACACGTGCTATAAATTATGCGAAATAAATAAAAGTCCGGCAAAAATGGCCGGACTTTTTAGTTACAGGTTATAAGTTCAGGTTACAGGTTTAAAGTCGAAGACTTAACTTGTAACCTGTAACTTTTTAATCCAACCGGAGCAACAGGATTAAAAATCTCCAAACATTTGTCCGGTATTATTTGTTTTACTAAATTTGGTTGCTCAAAAAGTAAACAGTATATGGAGCCAATAAAATCATCAGAATTAATCACGAACGATGACGGGAGTGTCTTTCACCTCCACCTTCATCCCGAAGATCTGGCAGAACAAGTGATCCTCGTGGGAGACCCTTCCCGAGTAGAAATGATTGCGTCATATTTTGAGAAAATAGACATCAAGAAAAGCGACAGGGAGTTCTGTACCATCACCGGATATTACAAGGGACACCGCCTGTCGGTCATCTCTACCGGAATCGGGGCGGATAACATCGACATCGTGATGAATGAACTGGATGCTTTGGTCAATATCAACTTACACACCAAAGAAATAAACGCAGAAAAGAAAACATTAACTATAGTACGAATCGGGACTTCCGGTTCCGTGCAGGCAGACGTACCCGTACATTCATTCGTGATCTCGGAAATGAGCCTCGGCATAGACGGGGTTTTGCGTTTCTACCGGGATAACGAAATGGTATGTGATGTCGATTTCGAGGAGGCCTTTATCAAGGAATGTCATTGGACACCCTTAGCAGCCCGCCCGTATGCGGTAAAAGCATCTGACGAACTGGTGAACAAATTACACACGGAAGGTGTTACCGTGAAAGGCGTCACGTTGACGGCAAACGGATTCTACGGGCCACAGGGACGAGTGCTTCGCTTACCGATCGAGATGCCGACGGTGAATGATGAAATTGCCCGTTTCAGATTCGGAAATTACAAAATTGTCAATTACGAGATGGAAAGTGCCGCCATTGCCGGACTGGCCGCTCTTATGGGGCACCGGGCCACCACGATTTGCCTGATCATTGCCAACCGGGCCAACGGGGATGCCTCAGCCGATTATAAACCGCACATGAAGAAACTTATTGAATATACATTAAATTCTCTCATACGTTAATCACTTATTAATTATGATTCAAAGGATTCAAACTATTTACTTGCTCGTGGTAGCAATCATCATGACGATTCCATTGTACGTACCGATCGCCCAATTGCTTATCCCGAATGATGCGAGCTATAACTTTTTTACTTATGGCGTAGTTCTCATTGGAGAAAACAGCGCACTACAAGCCCACTACTGGGCCTTGTTAATCATGAATATCTTCACAATCGGGGTTCCCTTAGTGAACGTGTTCCTGTTCAAAAAACGTTTCCTCCAGTTGCGTTTATGTATCGTGGAAATCATCCTATTGATCGGAGCCATTATCTTGATGTGGTATCACATCGATCAATTCGCAGACAAAATGAACGCCGAAATTCTTTACAAATTCAGCCTTATATTGCCCGTGATCTGCATCATTTTCACGTACCTGGCCATAAGAGGAATACTTAAAGACATCAAATTGCTCAAATCTTTTGACAGAATTCGATAATTATCAAAATAATCATAAACCAATAACTAAAAATGAGAAAAGCACATTTACTGGTTACACTAGCGTTTGTTTGCTGCACCACGTACACGATGGCCTGCACAAACTTTTTATTCACGAAAGGAGCGACGAAAGACGGGTCGACAATGGTCACTTATTCCGCCGACTCCCACGTTTTATACGGAGAATTGTATCACTGGCCCGCACAAGACTGGCCTGCCGGAAGCATGCTCGATGTTTACGAGTGGGACACCGGTAAATTTATGGGTAAAATCCCGCAAGTAGCCCACACGTACAACGTGGTAGGAAACATGAACGAGCATCAGCTCGCTATTTCCGAAACCACTTTTGGGGGACGTAAAGAACTGG
Organism: Butyricimonas virosa; assembly: GCA_020743075.1. Lineage (GTDB taxonomy): Bacteria > Bacteroidota > Bacteroidia > Bacteroidales > Marinifilaceae > Butyricimonas > Butyricimonas virosa_A. The sequence continues at coordinate 18,430 of DYVS01000271.1, forward strand.
AATCCCAAGCGGGAGCTATTATAGATTATGGTAGCGCTATATATATCACGTTACAACGTGCGAAAAATGCCCGTGAGGCCATTGTGGTAATGACCGACTTGATTGAAAAATACGGTTGGGCAAGTAGTGGAGAGTCGATCTCTATCATTGACCCGAACGAAGTATGGATTATCGAAATCATCGGAAAAGGAGAAGGAGAAAAAGGAGCTGTTTGGGTAGCACGCATGGTGCCGGACGGGTATGTTTCCGCTCACGCAAACCAAGCTCGTATCACGACTTTCCCGCTAGAAGGCAAAACTTCTATCTCTTCTGACAAAATGAACAAGATTTACGATCCGAATATCACCACCGTGTATTCCAAAGACGTAATTTCTTTCGCAAAAGAAAAAGGATTCTATCCACAAGACGGGAAAAATAAAGATTTCAGTTTCTCTGATACTTACGCTCCGGTTGACTTCAGCGGGGCTCGTGCCTGTGAAATCCGTGTTTGGGCATTCTTTAATGCCGTAAACCCGGATATGGCTCAATACTGGGATTACGCCACGGGAAGAAACATTCAACGGGATAGCAAAGGTTACGCAACCAACCGTATGCCGTTATGGATCAAACCCAGTGAGAAAGTAGACGTGATGCAAGTGATGGATTTCATGCGCGATCACTTGGAAGGAACAGAACTGGATATGAGCAAGGATATGGGAGCCGGTCCGTACGAATGTCCATACAGATGGCGTCCGATGAGTTTCAAAGTAGACGGGAAAGAATATGTTCACGAAAGAGCAACAGCAACCCAACAAACCGGATTCACATTTGTAGCACAATGTAGAAGTTGGTTACCCGATGAAATCGGAGGAATCCTTTGGTTTGGCGTTGACGATGCAGCCAGTTCCGTGTATTTCCCAATGTATTCAGCAGCCACGGAAGTACCTTTCGCATTCGCAGTTGGTAACGGCAGTATGATGGAATTCACTAATAAAGCAGCCTTCTGGGTATTCAATCAAGTAACGAACTTTGCGTACACACGCTATAACTTGATTCACCCGGAAATTCGAGCCAAACAAGTTGCACTGGAGAAACAATACGTGAATTTCGTCCAAATGATCGATGCCGGAGCAAAAGAGATGTTAGCTCAAGACAAAGAATCAGCGATTAAATTTATCACGGATTTTTCCTGTCGCACGGGAAATCATCTAGTGGATACGTGGAGAGATTTCTACGGTTACCTGTTCTGCAAATTCATGGATGGTAACGTGAAAACCGCAATCCCGGGGGAGAAAAACCCGAAGGTGGAGCAGCCTGCTTTACCAGAATGGTATCTCCGAATGATTATCGAACAGACGGGTAAAAAACTTGAGGTGGTAGAATAAACACTACAAAATAAATATTCCAATGCTTGCATTGGAATATTTATTTTTCTACCTTTGCCACTCAATTTTGAAACGTACGTAGTCTCTTACATAAAAGACAAAAGTCGTAATACTGCGTTCGATAAATAAACTTTTTTAAAATAAAGACAATGGACTTAATTAAAATTGCGGAACAGGCTTTTGCTCAAGAAAACGCTACTGAAATTCCTTCATTCAACACGGGTGATACCATTAGTGTACACTACAAAATTAAAGAAGGAAATAAAGAACGTATTCAGATTTTCAAAGGTGTTGTTATCCAAATTAAGGGTACAGGAACTACCAAGACTTTTACGGTTAGAAAGATGTCTGGTAACGTGGTTGTAGAACGTATCATTCCTTTCAATTCTCCTTACATTCATGCAATCGAGGTGAACAAGAGAGGTGTTGTTCGTAGATCCAGAATTTTCTACTTCCGTGAACTTACCGG
>DYVS01000272.1:0-4516 GCA_020743075.1 Butyricimonas virosa
CCCATTTCAATTCGTTATTCCCGATCTGACTCGGTATCGTTGCCGGCATATTCTGGTAATCGGTAGAGGAATACAAGGTTCTCCATCCGTATTCTCCGACCCAGCCATTACCCGTTTTTCCCCATCCGGCACGGATTTTCAAAAAAGATAGCCATTGGGAATCTTTCAAAAAGTTCTCCTCGGAAACGATCCACGCCGCAGCAAATGACGGGAAGGTACCCCATCTGTATTTCGGGGAGAACTTGGATGAACCGTCCGAACGTATTGTTCCGGTCACGAGGTAACGATCCATGAATTTATACTCGATTCTTCCCACGAACGATAACAACACGGACCCGCTGGCACTACCGTTTACCGCCCCGTATTTATAGGGATTAGCTCCTTGCCATATCGCATTCTGCACGTAGTCATCCGGGAAATCAGTCATGGATAGCGTGTAATACTCCTGTTCCTCGTCGTTATAATTACTTGCCAGCATGGCGGTTAATTTGTGATTCTCGCCAAAATCTTTCATGTAGGACAAGCGTATTTCGAGTTCTTTACTATCGGTTTTCGTGTGGGTTTTTCTTCCGAAACCTTTTTGGTCTCCCCAGTAGCCGCTACCTGCTTGTGTGCGGCTGGATTGATAGGCGTAACGTTCCCCCTTCCGGGTTTGGTACGTGTATTGGGTGATCAAGTTCAGTTCGGGTAAAATTCGAAATTCCAGATTTCCCGTGAGGCGTACATTGTGCTCCTCGCTCTCCGTGGTATTTTCTTCCATTTCGATAATCGGATTCACGACATAATAGGTGCGTCCCGAATAGAGATATGAATGTAGATACAAGGAACCGTCGTCATTGTAAGCCTTTATATCGGGACGGGCTTTCGCCGCGGTGGATAGGCCTGCATTATTGCTTAACCTGTCGGATAGAGTCCCGGAAACTTTCACGGTAGCTCGGATCCATTTATTGATATCGGCGTTGAAACCGATGTCGTATGTGTATCTTTCATAATTCGTTCCTTTCACTTGTCCCAGCTCGTCCGTGTAGCCCAAAGAGGCATTATACCCGAAGGAACTGCCGCCTCCCCGGATGGAGACTTTATGTTGTTGTTTGGAACCGTCTCGCATGATGTATTTCATCCATGGGGTATTGGCTTCTCCGAAGAAATCCGATGCGGCAAACGTCGCATATTTGGAGTATTTGGTAATATCGTCATACCCTTCTGCTTTTGCTCCATTGCGAACGGCTTCCATGACCAGCATTTTGAACTCGTCCGTGGTTAACGTGTTTACATCGGAAACGAGGCTCGTTATGCTATAATCATAGCTGTAATTGATTACCGGTTTTTGGTCTCGTCTACCGCCTTTCGTCATAATCATGATGACCCCGGCTGCGGCTCTTGAACCATAAATGGCGGCGGAAGAGGCTCCTTTCAGTATGTCGATGCTCTGAATATCATCCGGGTTTAATTCGTTGATGTCAAAATCACTTGTCATCGGGACGTTATCCACCACGATTAAAGGAGAGGTGGCCCCGCTTAATGATGGGACTCCCCGAATTTCTAACCGGGCAGGACTACCGGGAGCTCCGTCTCCTGCTAAAATACTCAAGCCAGGAATTTGGCCTTGCATCATGTGGGCCACGCTTGTTGCTGTCGATTCCTCGATAATTCGGGAGTCAAAACTTGCCACTGATCCGGTCAAATCTTTTTTGGTTGTTGTTCCGTAACCGATAACGACAACCTCTTCCACTTCGCTTACCTCTTCTTCCAATACTACATTCAATGTTTGTTGTCCGGTCCACTTTACTTCTTTCGTCTTCATTCCCACGAACGAGAATGATAGGATTAGAGGATCCCGTTTTTCTACGTTTATCACGTATTCACCTTTCACATCTGTGGATACACCGACGGTTGAACCTTTAATCAAGATCGTAACCCCCGGTAAAGGAGTACCTTCTTTGTCTTTCACGATCCCTCGGATGACGATGGTTTCTTTTTGCGTGTCATTTACTGGATCTTCTGACATGAAAAGTTCGTTCATTCCCGTGTGATGCCTTGTGGGGTTAGCGTTCGACAACAAGGGTAAACAACACAAAAATGGTAATACGATAAGTCCCCATCCCTTTCGTTTTCGGGGTGATTTTGTTTTCACTGGTACGAGTACTCTTTTTTGCCTCGTTTTTGTTTGTGGATTTTTTTTCATAATTTTGATTGTTGATTAATTAGGAATGTGAATTAATTAACGTGATGGAGTGTATTCTTAGTGTCTGAAGCCAGAATGCACTCCTGTTTTTTCTTATTTTATATAATCGGAAATTTTAAATTCGGTTATATGCATTTTGCATTGTAAGGTTATTTAGATGCTCTATTGGGGAGTATCTTTAGAATATCCGCTATAATCTGATGAGGCTTATTTCTAAACAAGGGTAATATTTTCTGTTTCATAATTGTTTCGTTAAATGGTTAAAGAATATATACATTTTATTCCTCTATTATTCACAATATTGACAATATAGATACCTTTTAAAAGGCATAACTTCCCTTCTGGCATTTCTGCCTCTCCATGAAATTTTCGTTTGTTTTTACACTTACGAACGTGATTAACCGGATGACCTCTTTACGTAATTCAATAATGCAAATATATTGTAGGGATATGTCTTTACAAAATAATTCATCAAAAAACTTTCCTTTAACACTAAAATAATTTTGAAATGGTAGCAATGCAGGATGTAAAAGAGGATATAAAGAAAACGGAAATTGAACTTTTCGTTATCAATAAGGTCAAAGAATTTAGAAAAGCAGCAAAAATGAGTCAAAGGAAACTCTCAATGGAATTAAGATTAGGTAGTTCGTATGTTAATAGAGCTGAAAATTATAAGCTTAGAGAGAAGTATAATTTGAATCATTTGAATGAATTATCAAAAATTTTCAACTGTTCTATTGCGGATTTTCTGCCATCGCCTAATGTAGAGATTGATACAATTAATCAGTATTTGGAATTGCATCCGAAATTGAAAGCTAGGAATGAAAAGATGATAAAGGATGCGGAGGAAAAAGGACGGAAAAAAAGAGAAGAAAAGGAGAAGAAAGGAAAAGTGAGAAGGAAAAATGACGAAATTTGAATGTTCGTGTCATTACTCTAATCCAACCCAAATAAAGTAGTAATCTAACCCAAATAATCTCACTCCCTCAGAGATCATTTGATGTTTACTCAGAGCTTAGTCATTCCGTGATGTTTGAGCTACGAATAAGCTTCGAATGAACTTCGAATAAGGGGGATTATTTCCCTAGGTTCTCCCTAGGATTTCTCCTAGTTTTGTCTTTCTCCCTACCAAAGCTTATATCCTGTTGTTATGTCCTCGTTATCTTTTCGTTATCTCTTCGTTCTTATAGAAGCCTTTTTTAACGAAAGGATAACGAATATATAACGACAATATGTAAGTTATGGTATTGATTATAAGTATGTTTATTAATATATAATAACTATTCGTTGTTGCGGGAAGCGATGTTACGACTTGTTGGGCATACCTTCTTTATGTGAAAACGAATGTTAATGATTGTTTTACAAGGAATTCTGCATGATTTGGTGAAAATGAAGATAACTTTGAACTTGAATATATACTACTTTCCCATTGAAACATGAGGCAAATTTGATTAATTTAAATGATGGTTAGTTGATGTGTATTAATTTATGAAATAAATGAAAAAAGAAAACACGGGGAATGAAATATTCCATACCTTTGTTTTGTAGAGACGTTATTTAAAATTATATATCTTGTATTATGGGTATGAATTATTAACCATTAACAAAATGAATTATAAAAAATACGTGTAATATTATTTACTTATGTATGGTAATTATCATATGTATGTTTATTTCTTCTTGTTCGCAAGAAGACTCAAATCCAATGTTCGAAACTAATTCTGAAACTCATATAAATAATTTAGAATCAAAAGCACTACCGAGTGTATTAGTCACTATTTGGATTCGCAAACAAGTATCATTTGGACAATATGTTGCAATCACTGGTGATGGAGCAGAACTTGGAAATTGGACTCCGGCAAATAGTATTCCATTATTAGAAGACGCAAATCAAGAAAATTATCATTCTGCCTCTGTCTATTTATTAAAGGGTAAAACTTATGAATTTAAACCGTTGGTTTTAAATAGAGGTGACAAAAGTGTTGTCGAGTGGGGAGATGATCCTAATATTGTTATTTCTCTACCATCAGACTTCCCTGGTGGAACTTTTACTTTGGTTCATACTTGGGATTAATTTCCATGGTAAAGATTGTTAACTATTAACGTCTCTATTGAAACATTTATTCAAAATCACCCCAATTTTACCCCAAAAAAGAAAGCCATTACTCTCGTAAGTGGCTTTCTTTTGTGACCTCGGTGGGACTCGAACCCACGGCCCATTGATTAAGAGTCAATTGCTCTACCAGCTGAGCTACGAAGTCTTCCTTGTTGCAAGAGGTTTTAACCGTTTTGCGGGTGCAAATATGCAACAATATTTTTTAATCTGCAAGA
>DYVS01000273.1:0-7194 GCA_020743075.1 Butyricimonas virosa
CCGAACAGAGAAGTTAAGCCCGTTAGCGCCGATGGTACTGCCGAATGGTGGGAGAGTAGGTCGATGCCGAATTTAGAAGAGAGGGCGAGTCAACGTGACTCGCCTTTTTTTATTTTGTCTCGTTTTTCAATACTTCATTTTCAATTTTCAATCGTTTTACCTAGTAAAGAGCATAAAAAAACTGGGCAAGCCCAGTAATTATTTAAATCTTTATTTTATTTGTTTTACCGGATTTCTGGTAACTCAATACCTTTTATCTTACGATATAAATTTAAAGCGTAAGAGTCTGTCATTCCAGAAACGTAATCTGTTACTGTTTGTATTTTTGTGTAGATGGAGTCGTCTTGATGGACTTTATACTGTTCTGGCATGACGGATAAAATGTTCCGAGCATAATAGGTCTCTGGTTTCAGAACGGCATCAATGTATTCTTTTAATATGGTAGCAAGGATTTTGAAACCTGCAATTTGTATCTGAGTAACGATATTCGTGTGATAAATTCGGGAATAGGCTAATTCGGTACAGGTTTCATAGGCTTGTTTATTGGTGCCTGTTAAATGATGTATCAAGCTGCCTTGAAAGGTTCCGTTCATGATTGCCTCGTAGTTTTGGCAAAAGATGTCTGCACAGGCATTGATTAATTTATTAATAATACCTGCACGTAGAAATGCGATACATTCGTTTTTGTCCGTGACAATCTTGAAGGTTCTGGAGATCGTCTTTAAATCTTCCTTGTCTGTATCTTTGTCGTAGAAGTTAAGAAGTATCCGGGTAGTTTCATCATAGGATAGAATTTTCAGCTTATGAGAGTCTTCAATATCCATGATCTGATAGCAAATATCGTCAGCGGCTTCAACCAGATAAACAAGTGGATGACGGACGTATTGCAACGGTTTTGCATTGAGTTGAATAATACTAAGCTCTTTGGCTACTTCCTTGTATATTTCTTTTTCACTTTGAAAAAAACCATATTTATGGCCTTTAAGGGAAGCTTTTGATTCAAACGGGTATTTAACAATGGATGCAAGAGTGGTAAAGGTCATTGTGTAACCACCTGGCCTGCGTCCGTTAAAGCTATGAGTTAGTAGGCGGAAAGCATTTGCGTTACCTTCGAAATGACTGATGTCAGCCCATTCCTCGTCAGTTAAGAGTTTCTTCAAATATTGTCCTTCTCCTTCCGTGAAAAAGTAGGAAATGGCTTCTTCGCCCGAATGTCCGAAAGGTGGGTTTCCTAAATCATGAGCCAGACAAGCTGTACTGACAATAGTTCCGATTTCTTCGAGAATTTCTGGATGTTCCAGTATTTCTTTGGTTTTAATAAATTGAGCGATTTTGTTTCCTAGCGAACGTCCCACGCTAGCCACTTCTAAGCTATGAGTTAGACGATTGTGTACAAATATATTACCAGGTAACGGGAATACTTGCGTTTTATTCTGTAATCGACGAAATGGTGAGGAAAAGATTAAACGATCGTAGTCTCTTTGAAATTGTGATCGGTCATGAGAGCGAAACATGGTGATCGTGCTTCCCGGTTGATAACGTCTCGACGATAATAATTTATTCCAGTCCATCATGGTTGTTACAGATTACAGGTTTATAAGTTACAGGTTCGTGTAAAGCGTATGATTCATGACCTGTAACGATTACACAAATGTAATAATAAAAAAAAGAGGAAGCAACTGCTTCCTCTTGCGATCTTTATTTTGAAATGAAGTGGTAGTGACTACCAAATCTTTCGAATGCAGCTTTATCAAGCGTTTCACGATGATCGGGGTGAGCAATGTTGATTAAGGTTTTTGCTCTTTCCTGAAGTGTTTTGCCATAAAGGTCTGCAATACCGAATTCCGTAACAATGTAATGTACATCAAAACGAGTGGTAACTACTCCGGCTCCGTTTAACAGGGTCGGGCAGATTTTGCTCACGCCTTTGTTTGTTACTGCCGGTAATGCGATAATCGGTTTTCCGCCTTCGCTGGCTGCTGCTCCGCGGATGAAATCTAATTGACCACCGCTACCACTATAAAATTTAATACCCAAAGAGTCTGCATTTACCTGACCCGTGATGTCAACAGAAAGGGCCGAGTTGATAGCTGTCATTTTCGGTTGTTGTGCGATGATGAACGGATCGTTCGTGTAGCCTACATCCATCATGGCAACTCCTGGGTTGTCATCGATGAAGTCATATACTCTTTTAGATCCCATCAAGAAAGTGGATACGATCTTACCTTTGTCAAATTTCTTATTCATGTTGTTGACAACACCTTTTTCGTATAAGGGTAATACGCCATCAGCAAACATTTCCGTGTGAATACCCAAGTTCTTGTGGTTCCCTAGCTGGGAAAGTACTGCGTTGGGGATTGCTCCGATTCCCATTTGTAGGGTAGCTCCATCCTCTATCAAGGAAGCTACATTTTTACCGATAGCAATATCCTGTTCTGTTAATGTTGCCGGATGAGCCTCGATAAGTGGGGTATCGTCTTCGCAGAAAATGTCAATGTCAGATAATTTGATAATTGCATCTCCCCATGCTCTAGGAACATTCGGGTTGATAACAGCGATAACTGTTTTTGCGTTTTGTACGGCTGCTAATGTAGCATCGACAGAGGTTCCCATAGATACAAAACCATGCTTGTCCGGAGGGCAAACTTGAATCATGGCAACATCAACCGGGTGAATGCCGCTTCTGATCAATTTTTGAGTTTCACTTAAATGAATGGGCACATAATCTGCATACCCTTCTTGAGTCGGTTTGCGCACGTTACTACCCACGAAGTAGGATTCCAAGAAGAAGATTCCTTCGAATTCTGCTTCTGCATACGGGGCACTACCCTCCGTGTGCAAGTGTTGTAATTTCACGTCTTTCAATTCTCCTGCACGTCCTCTGTTGCAAAGAGCTTGGATTAGACCTTGGGGGGCGCAAGCCACACTATGAATGTGAATCCGGTCTCCGGATTTTACAACTTTTACAGCCTCTTCAAATGACACTGTTTTGATTCCTTGATACATAGCAAGTTATTTTGTTTTGATTTCTTATGATTTTATTATTAGCTAACCTCTTAAAAGAGGCTTGCAAGTTAGCAACACTCTTTTAATTAAGCAATTTTTTCCGTAATTATTCGTATCCAAATTGTGCTAATGGGCCTATTGTATTAAACAGCCTAGGATGGCTTTGCCCGTGAAAAGATAGATATTTAGGCCTATAATGTCATTCGTTAAGGTGATAAACGGACCGGTGGCAAGAGCCGGGTCAATTTTTAATTTATTGAGTAATAGAGGAAATGCGGTTCCAAACATGGATGCGAACATGATCACGATAAACAAGGATATAGTTACCGTAATGGGCATGGCAAGTGATGTTAGGTTGAAACAAAGGGATAAGATAAAAATGATAGAAGAACAGATGCAGGCATTTATGACTGCACATGAAATTTCTTTTGAAATGCTCTGTAATATATTTTTTGATGTTAGCGTGTTAGAAGCAAGGCCTTTCACCACGATTGCAGAAGACTGGATGCCCACGTTTCCCCCCATGGCGGTGATAACAGGAATGAACATGGCTGTTGCGGGAAATAGAGCGATGTCCGCTTCGTAGAAAGAAATCATATAAGCCGCAAGCATTCCACCGAATAAACCGATGATTAACCACGGAAGGCGTGCCTTTGTTTGGTCCCAGATCGTGTCGGATGATTCCACGTCTTGCGAGATACCGGACATCATCTGGTAGTCTTTTTCGGCTTCTTCCCGGATCACGTCAACCACGTCATCGATGGTGATTCGCCCGACAAGCCGTCCGATGGAGTCAACCACGGGGATGGCAACCAAGTCGTACTTTTGCATGATACGTCCCACGGATTCGGCCGGTTCATCGGTGGTCACGTAGGTTACGTCCGGGTTATATATACTTTGAATTTTAGTAGATGTCGGGGAAAGAATCATCTTTTTCAATGAAAGTCTTCCTTTTAGAATGTTGTCATCATCAACGACGTAAATGTAGAATATTTCATCTAGGTTCTCTGCTTGTCGACTAAGTTCGCGCAGGCAGGTGAGGACGGTCCAATTCTCGTTGACTTTCACTAGCTCTTTACCCATGAGTCCACCGGCAGAATCTTCGTCGTAATGCAACAGATCGACGATGTCTCCCGCTTGTTCTAGGTCTTCCATGTGTGAAAGGACTTCCTGCTGTTGTTCGTTGGGCATACTACCCACGAGGTCGGCGGCATCGTCCGTGTCCATGTTGTCCACGAAACGTTTGGCTATAACTTCCGGGGGGAAAGAATCGATAAATCGTTGTCTTTCGTCTTCTTCAATTTCAGCTAGAACGTCTCCGGCTTTCTCTTCATCTAGCAACAGAAACAGGAATTGGGCTTCTTTGGTGTCCAATTCATTCATGATTTCGGCAATATCCGCCGGATGAAGAGGTTCTACCAGTTTGGAGACATCTTCTTTATTATCAGCTTTAATCAGTCCCTCAATTTGGGAAACTAGTTCTTCTGAGAGTTCAAACTGTTGCATGGTTTATCAATTATTTGTTTGCCTGCTCAATCTCTTTGCATAGTGTAATGAAATCTTCTACACTTAATTGTTCCGGACGCAAAGATAGCGTTTCTGAGGCAAAATCCGGAGGAATAATTGATTTTAAAGAGTTGCGTAAAGTTTTCCGTCGTTGATTGAAACCTAATTTTACGATATTGAAAAAAAGTTTTTCGTCACAATCGAGTTTTTCCCTTTTATTCCGGATGAGTCGGATTACGGCAGATTTTACTTTTGGTGGTGGATCGAAAACCTGTTCTCCCACGGTGAAAAGATACTCGATGTCGTAAAATGTTTGCAGGAATACGCTTAAAATTCCATATGTTTTGTTCCCATGAGAGGCACTGATGCGTTCGGCCACCTCTTTTTGTATCATACAGACGACTTGGGGTATTAGATTCCGGTTTTCTAGGATACGGAAAAAGATTTGCGAAGAGATGTTATAAGGAAGATTCCCGATGATCGAAAACGGTTCTGCGTAGAAATTTCGAATATCCGATTTTAGAAAATCCCCGTAAATAATCTGCTCTTTATGGGCTGGTAGCTCTTCGTGCAGGTAGTCAATGGACTCCTGGTCGATATCAATGGCAAGTACGGAAAATTTCGTATCTTTTAATAAATGACGTGTCAGTACTCCCATTCCCGGCCCGATTTCCAGTACCCCTTTGGTGACAGGTAGTAAACTCGCCGTGATTTTACAAGCGATGTTTTGATCTTTCAAAAAATGTTGTCCCAGATATTTTTTGGCTCGAACGATACTCATAGTATGAATTCAGGGTGTTATGGGTTAAACTTCCAATTATTTATTTACTTTTGCAAACGACTTACAAAATAATGCTTTTATTTTGATTTGTGAAAATTATTAGAGTGTCAATCTTGACGAATTTTGTGGATGAAGCCATTTTATAAACAGGTTATAAAGTTTCTTGCCTTTTTGCTGGTAACAGTTTTTTTGTTCTGGCTGGTGTATCGAGATCAAAATTTCGATGACTTGATGAAGGTTTTGCGTGATGATGTCGACTATACGTGGATATGGGTAGCGATTGTTTTCGGTTTACTTAGCCACGTGAGTCGTTCTCTGCGTTGGCAGATGTTGACAAAATCTATGGGATACCGGATTTCTTTCATGAATAGTTTTATGGGGGTGATGATCGGTTATTTTGCTAATATGGCGATCCCCCGGATGGGTGAGTTTACCCGTTGCGGTGTGGTGAGTAAGTATGAAAACGTACCATTCTCGAAGTTATTGGGAACAGTAGTTACCGAGCGGGTATTTGACATGATTATGTTACTGTTGCTTACTTTGGTTGTTGTCGTTTCGCAATTTAAACAGGTTGGGATATTCCTGGATAATAATGAAGAGATTAAACAAAAGTTATACACGATGTTTCATTCCCCATGGACTTACGTGGTGTTGGGAGTATTAGTCGTGGGGGTGGTAGGTTTCTTCTGGTTTGTACGGAAAGGTACTTTTTTCACCCGGTTACATCGTTTCTTATCGGGAATGAAAGAAGGTTTGTTGACCGTGAAGGATGTGAAACATAAGTGGTTATTTATTGGTCATACGATTTTTATCTGGCTGATGTATTTTCTGATGCTATACGTTTGTTTCTTTTGTTTCCAGTTCACTTCTCACTTGGGACCGATGGTTGGTTTGACCGTATTTGTTCTTTCCAGTTACGGGATGGTGGCTCCGGTACAGGGGGGAGTGGGTGCGTGGCATTTCATGGTAATTGCAGCCTTGATGATTTATTTACCGCATACGGAGGAAATTGCCAGTCTGTCCAAGACATTTGCTTTATTGACTCACGGCACGATGACATTGTTGTATATCGTGGTAGGCGTGTTGTGTTTGTTATTCTTGCCAATATATAATCGGAAGTAAATTTCATGTTTATGGATATTGTTGAAAAATATTTTACCGGGCTAAGTGAGAGACAATCGAAACAGTTCCAACAATTGGAGGGACTTTACCGGGAATGGAATGAAAAGATTAATGTGATTTCGAGGAAAGATATAGATGCTTTGAATGTGCATCATGTTTTACATTCTTTGGCGATAGCAAAGGTGATTTCTTTCAAAGCGGGAACAAAAGTGCTGGATGTCGGAACGGGAGGAGGTTTTCCCGGAATTCCATTGGCTATTATGTTTCCAAAGGTAGATTTTTTCCTGGTAGATTCTATCGGGAAGAAAATTAAAGTGGTAGAGGGTGTTGCAGGAGCTTTAGGGTTAAAAAATGTGATAGCAAGGCAATTGAGAGTAGAGACGATGAAAGAAAAATTTGATTTCATCGTGAGTCGTGCTGTGACGGCTTTCCCGGCTTTTGTTGCCTTGACTAGGAAGCGTATTCGAGAGAATAGTTTCAACGATTTATCCAATGGAATTTTGTATCTGAAGGGAGGGGATTTTGAAGAAGAGATTCGGGATTTCAAGGATAAAATTTCTGTTTATAATATTCCTGATTTTTTTGAGGAAGAGTTTTTTGAAACGAAGAAATTAATTTATATGAAATTACTCAAATAATTTTCTATTAACGATTTGGGAATAAGAAGAATTCTTCTTAAATTTGTCGCAGTTTACATTTCCACCTGGTTCATGCCGGGTGATTTTACTTACGTAATGAGAATTATCCAAATATAACGTGACTATATGTACGATATTTTA
>DYVS01000274.1:0-12094 GCA_020743075.1 Butyricimonas virosa
TCTCTTGAAAAATTCGTTGACGCACTGCCTCTATTTTTTCTTCGATCGTGTGGCGAGACAAACCACTGGATTTTGTTGCTACTGACATAAGTTTACTTGTTGAACAAGTCAACTTTTTTAGGATAAGACACACAAACCTTATTCATTTTAGATTTTAAATAGTCCACTTTTTCGTTATGATTTCTCTACCCTTTCTCTACCCTTTCGCTATATCATGAACATAGCATAAACATAGCAACTACATAACATGAACACTGACGCATGTATATGCTCCGTTCGTGTTATGTAGGAATTTGGTTGATGCCCACGAGCAGGGGTAGAGGAGGGATTAACAGGGACCAGCCTTCCCCTGTATAAGGGAAAGTTTATAAGAAGAACCGGCAAAGAAAACTTTCACCAATTCCCACTGTTAGGAGTAAGAAAGGGAACTTATATATCATTTGGATACTTCACTCTTATAATTACTGTAAACTTGTATATAAATTCTTTTTCAATTATTTAGTCCGTCATGTATTGTTTCGAGCGATTTTCTTCCACTCGTTTGGGAGGCATGATCAAGATTAGTAGGGAACCTAGGATGATAATGCAGGCTAGGATATAATCTCTCGTGTCCAGATCCGGACGTAAGTCGATGGAGTAGACTGCAATCCATGCCTCCAGACCGAAGGTTAACATGGGCTGGAAGGCCCGGAAGGTCATGAAGGTTTCGGCAGTTGCCGTTTGCAGGGTGGCGTAGTACAGGTACGTGGAGAGTGAGGTGAGTAGGAAACCTGTCACGCAGGCGGCGATAATCGTCATCGGGTGGAATATCTCCGTGAGCTTAGGCAGGTAGAGCATTGAAAACGGAACGGCCATGAGTTCTTTGGCAAAATAGTGTTCCACGAGGGCGATTAAGGTCAAGAAAAGCATGACTGACGTGCCGCCCCAAAACATGGTGAACCCGGAGATCCCGCATTTTTGGCGTACGGAGGTATTGGGACTGGCGACAGTGGTTTTCTCGACTACGATGGCTCGTGTACAACTTGCCAGAACTGCTAGGGAGACGAGAATGGAGACCCGTAGCTGTATGGTTTCCGGGAGGGTACGGATAAACAGGATAATGCCTACCGTGATCACTAGCATCCCCACGATGTCGCTGCTGTGGGGTTTTCTCTTGAAAAAGATGTAGGCCAGTATTGCTGTTACTACAACTTCTATATTGATTAACAAGCTGGTTTCAGTACTGGTGATGTACAGGTAAACTGCGGCTAGAAAGAAATTCCGGAATATTTGCAGTAGCGTGTACAGCCATGAATAACCGACGCCTGCTTTCCAGCCTTCCGCAGTTACGGGTTTTCGGATAAGTAATAGTGCGACTCCCCCGGCGAAAATTTGCATGGAGGCGAACACGAGAATGTTGGCCTCGTAGTTTAACAGGCAAAAACGGGTGATGACACTGATGATCGACCATGTTATGACTGATAGTAAGGCATATAAAGCACCTATTTTCATATTTTGTTTTTTGTTTCTCTTCGGATATAACGATTCGATTAGGAAAAGGTTTTTTGTCAAAATAAAATATACCTTTGTTTTAGTATTTATAACAGCATGATACAGGAATGATTGAGATATGGTAGAATCGGAAATTAGAAAAGAGGAGTACACGATTCCTTTACGGGAGTTTTTTTACAAGGGAACGACAAGGGATGTTGATTGTAGGATAGGACGTTTGAAGGCGTTGAGGCGGGCTATTACCGGACAGATGGAAGAGATAAATGCGGCGTTGTGGCGTGATTTGAGAAAGTCGGGGGGAGAGTCTTACCTGACGGAGATCGGTATGGTGTTGGGAGAGATTGACTATCACGTGAAACATCTGAGACAGTGGGTGAAACCCCGACGACTGGCAACCCCGCTGGCTTTTTGGCCCTCGAAAAGCCGGATCATGTACGAGCCGTATGGCGTTGTGTTGATCATTGCCCCTTGGAATTACCCGTTTCAATTATTGTTGGAACCTTTAATTGGTGCCATCTCTGCTGGGAATTGTGCCGTGTTGAAACCATCTCCTTTTGCCCCGGCAACGGCAGAGGTTATAAAGAAGATTATTGCGGCGGTTTTTGAACCCGGTTATGTCTCTGTGTTTGATGGAGAAGGGGATGTGGTGGAGCAGTTGTTGAGAGAGCGTTTTGATTATATTTTTTTCACGGGAGGTTCCCGTTTCGGACAGCATGTTATGGAAATGGCGGCGAAACATTTAACCCCAGTAACTTTGGAGTTGGGAGGAAAAAGTCCTTGTATCGTGGGGCGTGGTGCGAACGTGAAGATAGCAGCTCGTCGTACGGCTTGGGGAAAGTTTATCAATGCTGGGCAGACGTGTGTTGCCCCCGATTACGTGTTTGTGCATGAAGATCAAAGGGCAGAGTTTGTTGAGGCCGTAAGACTGGCCGTGAAACGATTTTATGGGGATCGCCCGTATGAAAGTCCCGATTATCCGCGGATTATTCACCAGGAGGGAACAGAACGGTTAGTGCGCTTGATACATTCTTCCGGACAGGTGGTTGTCGGGGGTGAGGTGAACGTGGTGGAAAAGTATATTGCTCCTACGGTACTGATTGACGTGGAGGCTGATAGTCCGATCATGCGGGAAGAAATATTCGGTCCCATTCTGCCCGTGCTGACTTATCGGGAGATAGATGACGTGATTCGTTTCGTGAATAAGCGGGAGAAACCCTTGGCCCTATATTATTTCGGCCCCGAACAAGAGGCTCGTGAAGTTTTAAACCGAACCTCTTCGGGTGGGGCTTGTGTGAACGACACGATCGTGCATCTGGCAAATCCCCGTTTGCCTTTTGGGGGAGTGGGGATGAGTGGAGTCGGAAAGTATCACGGGAAAGCGAGTTTTGAACTTTTTAGTAATTTACGTTCCGTGGTAAAATCTTTTACATTTTTTGATAACCATTTTCGCTATGCCCCGTATAAACACTTGAATTTATTGAAAAAATTCATGTAATGTCTGGTGAGTTTATTATATTTGTTGAAAACTTTAAATAATGAAGACTATGAAAAAGTACATTTGCACAGTATGTAGTTATATCTATGATCCTGCAGTAGGTGATCCTGATGGAGGAATCGCACCTGGAACCGCATTTGAAGATATTCCGGAAGATTGGGTTTGCCCGCTTTGTGGCGTTGGTAAAGAAGATTTCGAACCGGTGGAGGAGTAAATGAAGTTAAAAGATAAAAACTAAAAGATAAAAGTTGAAAGCTGTAAAAAGTTCCATTTTTATCTTTTAGTTTTTAACTTTTATCTTAATAAAAAATAGAGGCGAATCGTGAGATTCGCCTCTATTTTTATTAGTGTGCCCATTCGGCAAAGAAGTCATTTCCCTTGTCATCCACGATGATGAATGCCGGGAAGTTTTCCACCCGTATTTTACGGATAGCTTCCATTCCCAATTCTTCAAAGGCTACGATTTCTACTGATTTAATGCTTTCCTTCGCCAAGATAGCTGCTGGTCCACCGATTGATCCTAAGTAGAAACCACCGTGTTTTTTACAAGCATCTGTAACAGCTTGTGAACGGTTTCCTTTGGCAACCATGATCATAGAGCCGCCATGATCTTGGAATAGGTCAACATAGGGATCCATACGTCCTGCCGTGGTAGGTCCGAAACTTCCGGAGGCCATTCCTTTCGGGGTTTTAGCCGGTCCTGCATAGTAAATCGGATGATTCTTAAAGTATTCCGGCATGGGCTTGCCTTCATCCAGCATGGCTTTGATGCGGGCGTGTGCGATATCACGGGCAACGATAAGTGTTCCGGACAAGTTCAGACGGGTTTTAACCGGATATTTTCTTAGTTCTTTTAAAACCTCTTCCATCGGTTGGTCGAGGTCGATGTTCACGGCGGGTGCTAATGCCGGGTTCTCTGCCGGTAAGAAACGAGCCGGGTTCTTTTCCAGTTGTTCCAGGAAGATACCGTCTTCCGTGATTTTAGCTTTGATGTTCCGATCGGCACTACAACTTACACCGATACCCACGGGGCAGGATGCCGCGTGACGAGGCATACGGATGACACGCACGTCGTGTACCCAGTATTTACCCCCAAATTGGGCCCCGATACCCATGTCTTGACAGATTTTCTGAATTTTGGTTTCCCATTCCAAATCCCGGAATGCCTGACCGCCATCATTCCCTTCGGTTGGAAGATTATCATAATATCCCGCAGATGCTTTCTTTACGGTTGTCAGACAGGCCTCGGCAGAGGTTCCCCCGATAACTACTGCCAGATGGTAGGGAGGACAGGCTGATGTTCCTAGGTCTTTCACTTTGTCCTTGATGAACTTGGTCAGAGCTTCTTCGGTCAACAGAGCTTTGGTCTGTTGATACAAGAACGTTTTGTTTGCAGAGCCACCGCCTTTGGTGATGAACAGGAACTCGTATTTATTCCCTTGAGTGGCATATAGGTCAATTTGAGCCGGTAGGTTTGTACCACTGTTTTTCTCATCGAACATAGTGTAGGGTACTACTTGAGAATAACGCAGGTTGCGATCCCGATAGGTTTCGAAAACTCCCTTACTGATGGCTTCTGCGTCATTACCGTCAGTCCATACGTTTTCTCCTTTCTTACCGATAGCGATAGCAGTACCCGTGTCTTGACAAGTGGGTAGTTCACCTTCAGCGGAAACCACTTGGTTCATCAACATGGTATGAGCCACGAATTTATCATTGTCGCTGGCTTCTGGATCTTTCAGTATGTTGGCTAATTTCTGCAAGTGAGAGGCACGCAAGTAAAAAGAAACATCTGCATAGGCTTCACGGGCGAGTAATTCAAGCCCTTCTTTTTGAATTTTCAATATTTTACGTCCTTCAACTTCGATGGTTTTCACGTAGTCTTTTGTCAGTAAGCGATATTCCGTACTGTCTTTTTGAATCGGAAATGGTTCTTGATACTTGAATTCTGCCATAATTCTTTATTGTTTTAGTGTTGTTAATATTTTTATTCCTATAACGGAAAAATTTCTTTAATATGTCGCAACGAAATTAGAATTAATAAATGAGAAGTCCAATAAAAAAGCCGGACAAATTTGGTCCGGCTTTTATGGATATTAGGCTAATGACTAGTCTTTGAATAACTTGTCAATAGTTATGATTTGGTAATCGTAGAATGCGCGGGTTGCAGCATTTCCGGTACCCCGTTTTTCTTTGTAAAGAGCTTGTACTTTTTTCAACAATGATAACATGGCAGGACGTCCTACTGATGCAGGAAGTGTTGCAGCATTCATTGTCATGCGGAAGTAGTCATATTCTCCCAGATTACATGCAGCATGGCTACAAAGTTTATGTTGGCTATTTACGCTGTTTTCTAAAGTTGCCAATGCCTCGGTCGGATCGATAGAAGTAAGTCTTTTTGGTGCTGAGGCCGCAGGAGTAGCTTGAAGACCACTCATTTGGCTGGCAATGGTTACTAAAGCAGCTTGCAAGTTCATTTCTTCGTGAGAAAGTGAACGGGATGCAAGGGTCGGAGCCATAAGTAATTTATAAGCGTCATTTACATAAGCATCAAGCTTGTAAGCGTCTTTTTGGCCGGAACGTTCTCCCTCGTATATACTACCAAGAGTAGCTGCGTTGAAGATTTTACCTACCACAGCGTATTGTAATTGATCGTACATATTCGGGTTTAATTCCAATTTCTCTCTCAGATCATTCGTGATCAACCATTTCGGGCATGTAGTTACTTCGTTTACTAACCATTTGATAGCTTCTTGCTGTTTGGTTCTCGGGATGTATTTTTTAGCTACACCGCCTTTACCGTCTTGTACTAGGTCCGTGAATTCAACACCACCGGGGTAAGCCAACACGTGGCTAAGCATTCTTTGGTACTGGCTCAGGATTCCATTGTAGTACATTTTTATGTCTTTATACGAGGCTCCCGGTTTGCTGCACCATTGTTCCAAGTTGTTCATGATGATCTTGAGGTTCTTGATACAAAGTGAATTGGCTTTCACGTGATCATCTCCTAAATCTTCTGTCTGGTCAGTCGGGTCAAGTGTCTGCGGGAATTGCTGCGCCCCGAAACGATACATCGGATCGTCAGATTTTTCTTCGATCCAGCTATTTAATGTTGCGACTTCGGCTTCCGGAGTATTAGCGTTCGGTATAATCCGGTACCCCCAGTTGATAGCGTAAATATCGTATACTCCTAATACGGGTGGAACGAGGTTTACACCGCGTTCGTAGTCTCCGGGTTGAGCCACGTAGTTGTTACGAGCGTAGTCCATGATACTTGGGGTAGTTCCGTATTTTTTCGTGAATGACGGGCTGCGCAAAGAGTCTACGGGGAAAGAGTAACTTGCACCCATGTTGTGCATCAGACCTAACGTGTGTCCGATTTCGTGTGATGCCACGTAACGTAAAGATTCATTCATCACGTCGTCACTGAATACTTCCGTACGAACGCGAGGATCAACAGCTCCCGTCTGAACGAAACGCCAATCGTGTACAAGAGAAATCACGTTGTGGTACCAGATCACATCAGCCACGAGAATTTCACCGCTACGAGGGTCCACGTAACTCGGTCCCATAGCATTAGCAGTAGGTGTTACGGCATAACGCACGCAGTTGTAACGAATATCGTCCGGGTCAAAGTTCGGATCGTCGGTCGGGTAATCTTTGGCGATAACTACATTTTTGAAACCTGCTTTTTCGAAAGCGATGTTCCAGTCCTCGATACCTTGTTTAACGGCACCTCTCCATTTTTCAGGGAAAGCGTTATCCACGTAGAATACAATCGGTTTTACCGGTTCCACGAGTTCTCCGCGTAAGTAAGCAGCCATATCTTTCGGCTCGATTCTCCAACGGTGGATGAATTCGAAATCTTCCACGCGGTCTTTATCGCTCGTGTAGAAGTTCCGGGGTGTACTGAAATAACCGACACGTCTGTCTTTGTAACGCATGGGCATGGGATCTTTATCCAGTTCTACAATAGAACGACGAACAACAAGGGTAAGAGGACCGTTTTGTCCGTTATAGTTCATTTGAGAGGAGATTTCCATGTTGCGAGGGAAGTTCTTTACCTCTTTTACGCGAGATGCGGATGGGTCGAACATGGCGCTCGGTTTTTTACCAGTCATCGGGCTGGAGCCCATCGGGGTAATACATTTTTCATCCCGTCCGAAGAATGCGGTCATGTCGATTAACAATGTGTCACCCTTGCTGGCTTTCACCTCGAAAGTCTTCATGATCGGGTCATTGAAGTTCCGCTTGAAAGACGGGGCGATAGGATCACCTTCCCTTAACACGTCTTCGCAAAGCACGGAGTGCATGTATACGTTCGTGGAATCCGTAGAGAAACGTACCATGAACGGATCGTCGATCATCTGGCCTGCCACGAAATCGGTAGGGGCGCTGGTTTCAGAAAGACGATTGGCAATCAAGTAGATCTTGTCCAAATTACGAGACTGGATTGCCCACATTAAGGTTCCTTTCGGGGTGTAGTAAGCATCAATAACTCCCGGTAAATGTTTAGCTCCTTTCACTTGCTTGTCGAAAGCAGATTCTTTAGGAGCAGGAGGTGTTGCGGTCTGTTCGGTTTTTGCTTTTTTCTTCTTTTTCTTGAAAGGGAAAGCTTGTGCCGTGGACCCTGCAAGTAGTGACAGGGTGACAACCGCGAGTAAAATTTTCCTCATAGTTCTCTTCGTTTAATCAATTAATTATATCTCATTTATTAGATTTGTGAACATATGTGTAATGTTTTCAACAGCGAGCGAAGGTATGTAAAAAAGAATCGAATTTATCTTACCGTTTTGTTAAAGTTTCATCCGAAAGACGATTATTATTGTACCTTTGCAGGCAATGAATCTTAAAAACAGATAAAATGAGTTCGGAAACCATATTTTTTATCATTGTTGTTTTCCTGTGCTTGGATTTCGTGTTGGAGAGAGTATTGGAGTCTTTGAATTCTAAACATATGTCTCCCGTGTTACCTGATAGTCTGAATGGAATTTATGAAGAGAAGGAATACAGTCGGTTTCAATCCTATAAACGGGAAAACGGGAGGTTGGATAGTTGGAGTTCGGGGGTTGGCTTTGTCGTGATGATCGTGTTTCTTGTGGCAGGAGGTTTTGGGTGGTATAATAGTTGGGTGGTTTCTTTGACGGATAGTGTGGTCTGGCAGACGATCCTTTTCGTGGTGGGGCTTTCCGTGGTTTCTTCCGTGTTGGATATACCTTTTGATTATTATGCGACTTTCCGGATAGAGGAGAAGTATGGTTTTAACAAGACTACGAGGCGGGTCTATTGGTTGGATACGGTGAAAGAGTTGTTCCTTTCGTTGGTGTTGGGAGGGGTTTTGTTGGCACTTGTGGTGTGGTTCTACACATGGGCGGGGACTTATTTTTGGTTGTACGCTTGGGGAGCCGTTACCCTGTTTTCCGTGTTTATGGCTATGTTTTACTCGCAACTGATCGTACCTTTGTTTAATAAGCAGACTCCTTTACAGGAAGGTTCGTTGAGGGATAAGATACAGGCTTTTGCGGGAAAAGTCGGGTTCAAATTGGATAATATATACGTGATTGACGGGTCGAAACGCTCCACAAAAGCAAATGCTTATTTCACGGGGCTGGGACCTAAAAAGCGGGTTGTCTTGTATGACACGTTGATTGACGAGTTAACGGAAGAGGAAATTGTGGCCGTGCTGGCTCATGAGGTTGGGCATTACAAGAAACGGCACACGTTGCGTTCAATGGTGGTTTCCGTGATACAGATGGGAGTGCTTTTCTGGTTGTTTTCCTTGTGCGTGAATAACGTGGCTTTGTCAGAGGCGCTGGGTGGAGACCGGGTATACTTCCAGTTGGGATTAATCGCTTTTGCCATTTTGTATTCTCCCGTGAATTTGATTTTGGGAATCGGGATGAACGTGTGGTCCCGGAGTAACGAGTACGAGGCAGATGCTTTCGCGGCTCGGTATTACGAGGGTGATTATCTGGTGTCCGGTTTGAAAAAAATATCGGTGAAGTCGTTAAGTAACTTGACTCCCCATCCCTTGTACGAGTATATCTATTATTCTCATCCGTCGTTATTGAAACGGATAGATGCTATAAAACGTATTCACGAATAAAAATATAAACGAATGAAAGCTATTATTATTACTATCGGGGACGAGATTCTGTTAGGACAGATTCTGGACACGAATTCACAATATATTTCGAGGCAGTTGACCCGCTTGGGGGCTGAAGTGGCGGATATTTTGTCTATTGCTGATCAAAGGGAGGAAATATGGCAGTGGGTGGATTACGCCATGAAACAGGCGGAACTGATCATTGTGACCGGGGGATTGGGACCAACAAAAGATGACGTGACGAAAAAGGTGCTGGCAGAATATTTCGATACTCGCTTGGTGATGAATGAAGACGTGTTGAGATGGATCGGGAAGTTGCTGGAGAACGGGGGAATGAGGATGAACGAGGGAAATCGTAGTCAGGCTATCTTACCGGAATCGGCCAAAATTCTTTACAATCGCAAAGGAACGGCTTCCGGGATGTGGTTTGAACGGGACGGAAAGGTATTGGTGTCTCTGCCGGGTGTTCCTTTCGAGATGGAGGATTTGATGATCCAGAGCGTGATCCCGGAATTGCAGCGCTTGTATCCACACTTACATCTGGATTACAGGATGTTGAAAGTGTATGACATCCCGGAATCGGAGTTGGCTCTTTTGTTGGAGAAATGGGAAGAACATTTGCCGGAAGGGTTCAGTCTGGCTTACCTGCCGTCACCGGGATTTGTGAAGTTGCGTCTGACGGCTAAGGGGGATCAGGTTTTTAACTTGGATGCCCGTTACGATAGCTTAAAAGAGGCTCTTGAAGGGCAGCGTTACACAGAAGGAGAGAATGGCGGGACAGAACGGGAACTTGGGGAATTACTGATGTTGAAGGGAAAAACGATTGCCACGGCAGAGAGTTGCACGGGTGGAAATATCGCGGCTCAGCTCACGTCGATAGCCGGTTCTTCTGCCTACTTTAGAGGGAGCATAGTGGCGTATGCCAATGACGTGAAGGAACGAGTGTTGGGAGTTCGTCCTGAAAGTTTGGAACAATTCGGAGCAGTCAGTGAACCCGTGGTACGGCAGATGGCAGAAGGAGCCCGCCGTTTGGTCGGGACGGATTATGCCGTTTCTACTTCCGGAATTGCCGGGCCGACTGGCGGTACGGCCGAGAAGCCGATAGGAACCGTGTGGATCGGGGTTGCCGGACCGGAAAGAACGATTGCCCG
Source organism: Butyricimonas virosa (assembly GCA_020743075.1). Taxonomy (GTDB): domain Bacteria; phylum Bacteroidota; class Bacteroidia; order Bacteroidales; family Marinifilaceae; genus Butyricimonas; species Butyricimonas virosa_A. Next base: position 10,244 of record DYVS01000274.1, read on the forward strand.
CAAGTTCGTGTTCTCGTTTACCCGTGAAAGAAATATTGGTAAGGCCACGATGAAGGCGATTGAAATGGTTATCGAAGAAGTGCGTAACGGGGCAGTAAATAAATGAATTGTTTATAAAGTGAATCCGTCGTGAATCATAGTAAAAAGGCGGGTCTCGGTAAACTTTTTTGTATTTCATGTTCCTATTTCGAAAATATAAATTACATTTGCACATCTCACTCAGAAAATAATACAACGTGTAGCGACGCTGAAGGTATTATAAAGCCTCCGGTGCGTGGCTATGCGTAGTGTTAAATTTTGGGTGAGATCTTAATTTACAGTCCGGAGGCTTTTATGTTTTGTATGTAATGTAAATAATACATATTGATATTGTTCGTAGGGTAACAATTTTAAAATTCTAATTTCACTAAAATAGCGGGGCCGTGATGGTTACCCGCTTTTCTTTTGCGCTTGGCAGGAATTTTGTTATATTTGAGAAATTAAATCTTTGCTATGAGAAAGTTTACATTGTTACTGTTTTTCGTTGTTCTTTGGTCGTTTTCTTACGCTCAGATGGGTAGAGAACAATATTTTGTTGATATACACGGTGATTTGCGTTATGAATCCCAGGATAGATTTCAAGCATCACTTTCCACGAATATTTTCGGGGATAAGGTTTACAAGGATAATCGGGGAAACGAGGTGAAGTATTCGAAGGCGATGTGGGAGAAGGTGTCTGGGAAGGATAGGCCTTATTTTGAAGATTTCTTGTTCTCTGAACTGATACATAAATATCGGGATCAGAGAAACGTGCATGAGGTGTATGAAATCGATATTTTTGGAGATGCTCGATACCGGAATAATCAAGGGCGGTCCATGACATTAAGGCGGAATATCATGGTGGAATTGGAATATTCGGGTAACAAGTTTCGAGCCACGTTAGGAAAAGATGTTTTTGAAAATGTAATATACAAGGATAACCGGGGAAATAAGGTTACCTATTCAAAAGAGTTTCTTGGTAAGCTCCGAAAAGGAAGGCATAGAGGAGACAGGAATATTGAAGAGTTTTTGTTGTTAGGATTGGCCAAAGATGTCGGAAAAAAGAGAAATTACACGGAAGAGTACACCGTGGATATATTCGGAAATGTTGAATATAAGAATAGCGAGGGACGTCGGGTTTCGATAAAAAAAGATATGTTTGACAGTTTCGAGTACAAGGATAACCAGGGGGTAAGTCTTTCTATCCGGAAGGATATTTTTGACCATGTGCAGGTAAATGATGGCAGGGGAAATAAAGTGGATGTCGGAAGAGATATTTTCGGAGATCTCCAGGTGAAAGATAATAAAGGAAATAAATGGAGCGTGGAACGGGATATATTCGGGGATTTGAAGTTTCGTCATAATTATAAAGAGTGTGCAACCTTGAAGAAGAATATTTTTGATGAGAGAGAATATTCCGATAATAAGGGGAATAAAGTCAAGTATTCGAAGGAATCGTGGGATAAGATGATAAAGAGGTACGGGGATGACGAGAAGGTTTTTTCGATGTTGTTAAAAAAGTTTTTTGGGTCATTCTAGGTGTAGACGAGGTTGGAGATGAAAAGGCGGGATTGTCTTGTTGATATCCCATAGACTTGTCCTCGGAGTGTCTTTACGCCTTTTTGGCATATGGTTTGGATTTTGTCATGTAAGTGACGATAATGATAGCGTGACATGACAATAAAGCAGGTACGTGTGTAGAGGTTTTGGTGTATAATTTTTTTTTTGTGTATCCTTAGTTTTGGCTTTGTAGTTATGTTTTTGTTAATTTTTTGTCTTTAGTTAATAGAAAAGTACTATTATTGGCATAATATTTGTTAATGATTTTCTTAT
>DYVS01000275.1:0-17728 GCA_020743075.1 Butyricimonas virosa
ATTATTTTTGCTTATATCAAGGGAACGATTACCGATAATGAGTTGGGGGAACTAACAGCCTGGATGGATGCCGCAGAGGATCACCGGGAATTGTTTCAACAAATAATGACTTCGGTATCTTATCAGAATAAGGAAGCCGTGTATCGGCGTTTTGATTCATATTATGATTTTGATTATTTGAAGGGTGCTATTCGGAAGAGAAAACGAAGTATGTGGAAATATGTTGCTGCAGCTGCCGTTATTGTCCTGCCTTTGCTAGTCACGTTTTTATTGCAAATAAAACAAGAGGGAATTTTCCCGGAAGAGCGTATGCGGGAAATTTCTTTGCTGCCGGGTAAATCATTGGCAACATTAACTCTATCGGACGGGAGTTCCAGAGTGTTGAGTTTGGAGAATTTTGATTTGATAGATGGTTCGAAACGAATTGTAAATGATCCAGACGGGTTGAGCTATCGAGTTGAAGACACGAGCATATGTGGCGAGATTGCCTATAATGAGATAACGGTTCCCCGTGGCGGAGAATATAAAGTGACGCTGGATGATGGAACGCGGATATGGCTGAATTCGGAAAGTTACATTCGTTTCCCGGTTGTATTCCAAGGTGGCGAACGTCGGATTTGGGTTTCCGGGGAGGTTTTCCTAGAGGTTACGAAAGATGCTGAACGTCCTTTTATTGTTAACACGGAAAAATTGGATATTAAGGTTTTAGGAACGCGATTTAATGTTAGGGCTTATCCGGACGAAAAATGTATTCAGACGACGCTTGTGGAGGGCAGTGTGCAGGTGGATAACTTGCGGGGGAAAGTGGCGGTGTTGCTTCCTTCTGAACAACTGGTATATGATGCTCTGGATGGGAATCATGAGGTTCGTGAGGTTGATACCGAATTGTATGTCTCTTGGAAAGATGGGGTATACGTGTTTGTTTCTCAACGGTTGGAGGATATTATGTCGCTAATATCAAAATGGTATGATGTCGACGTGTTTTACCAGAATTCTGCCGTAAAAAATATTATATTTTCAGGGCGCTTGAAACGTTACGAGAATGCGGAAACTTTGTTAAGAGTGTTCGAACGCTTGGGAGGAGTGAAATTCTCCGTTCAAGGTAAAACCGTTATTGTCGAAGACGAGTAAAAAAATGAATGGAAAGGAGGTGCAACTGCTTTCCATTCATGTACGAACCTCGACCGGGTGCAACCGGACGAGCATTGTTTAATCATATAATAGTACAAATGTATGAAAAAAAATCGAGGATGTTATCCCCGCTCGTCGGGGATGCAAAAAATCTTATTGACTATGCGTTTTCTAGCTCTTTTTCTTTTTTGTACGGCCATGCATTTATCTGCATCAGTACATTCGCAAAATGTCGTGTTTAGTTTTAACTTGAGAAATGCCACATTTGAGGATCTCATGAAGGAGATTCGTCAACACAGCGACTATTATTTTATCTACAAGGATAGCGAAGTGGCTCAGGTGACGAAACTAAATAAGCGGTTTAAGTCTGTGAGTATCGACGAGGTACTTGAAGAGTGTCTGAAAGGCACCGGTTTAACCTATTCTGTCGAAGATCGGTTGATTATCATTAAAAAGAATCAGGTTACAGTGATACGAGATACCACGGCAAGGAACGAGGTCCGGTTGATTAAAGGAATAGTTGTGGATGAGATGGGGAAACCGTTACCGGGTGTGACGGTCGTGATAAAGGGAACGAACACGGGAGTAGCAACAAGTGCGGATGGTCTTTTTAGTGTAGCTTTACCTGCGGATACCGTTACGCTGGTGTTTACTTTCGTAGGGATGGAGACACGAGAGGTTAAAATATTACCGTTGAAAACGGGGGAGGTGCATAAAGATTTGCGTGTTGTGATGAAGGAGGACAAGATCGCCTTGGAGGATGTGGTGGTGACCGGATATGCGAATATCAAGAAGTCGAGTTTTACGGGAACGGCCACGCAAGTGAAGCGGGAGGACATATTGAAGGTGGCGGGGCGGAACGTGATTGATGCCCTGCAGGTGTTTGACCCATCACTGCGAATCATGAAGAATAATTTGATGGGCTCGGATCCGAATACTTTGCCGGAGTTCTACGTGCGGGGTCGTTCAGGTATTACCGGGGTGAAGGAGTTGGATGCATTGGAGGCTTCCGACGTGTCGCAGTTTGCGATAACCAATAACCCGAATACTCCTATATTTATTTTGGACGGGTTTGAGGTTTCCGTGGAGAAAGTATATGACTTTGACGTGAACCGGATCAAAGATATTACTATATTGAAGGATGCTGCTGCTACGGCCATGTATGGGTCTAGAGCTTCTAACGGGGTTGTCGTGATCGAAACTGTAGCTCCCCGTCCCGGACGTTTTGTGGTGAGTTATAATGGTAATTACGAGATCACGGCTCCGGATTTAAGTAGTTATAATATGATGAATGCCCGGCAAAATTTGGAGACCGAATGGGCTGCCGGAATTTATGCCGGAGATCCTGATTATGCATATTACGAACGGGATCGGGCTTACCAGTACGGGATTTACCTGGACAAGAAAAATGTAATTTTGGCAGGAGGAGATTATTACTGGTTGTCACAGCCGTTGACGACGATGTTTAACCATAAGCATAGTGTTTATATTGAGGGAGGGTCTGATGCCATCCGGTTTGGTATAGAATTGCGCTATGATAATCAGAACGGTGTAATGAAGAAATCTTTGCGAGACCGGATTGGTACAGGCTTGACGCTTGAATATCGTTATAAGGGTTTCCAGATGCAGAATAAGATTTCTTATGACATCATGACTTCGAAAGCGTCGCCTTATGGCTCCTTTGGAGATTACACGAATAAACATCCTTATGAATCTTGGAAAGACAAAGACGGAAAGTTGATCAAGAAATTACCACAACGTAATTATGGTGAAAGTTTTATTAATCCTTTGTACGAGGCAACACTGGGAAACTTCAATAAGAGTAATTACAAGGAGTGGACGGATAATTTGGCTTTAAATTGGTACGTGAACGATTATTTGTTAGTGAAAGGACAGTTTGCGATCAGCTATAAGTTGGATAAGACCAAGGTGTTTACTGATCCGGAATCTGCCAGGTACGGGGATGGTGTAACGGCATTCTTACGGGGTGAGTTGACGGAAGCTTCGACAACAACAACCCGGTGGAATACGAATGTATTTGCTGCTTATAATCGTTTGTTTGGGTTGCATAATCTGAACTTCTCTTTAGGATTTAATGCGACATATTCTAATATTTCTTACTCCTATGCACATTATCGGGGGTTCCCGGATGCTCACCGGCATTCTCCGGCGTATGCTTATGAGATCGTAACAAAGCCGACGTTTACTGACAATAAGACCCGTTTGTTCGGAGTGTTTCTAATGATGAATTATAGTTATAATGATATTTATCTGGCTGATTTTTCATTCCGATATGATGGGTCTTCCGAGTTCGGTACGGATAATAAATGGGCTCCTTTCTGGTCTGTTGGGGCCGGAATAAATGTGCATAATTATGATTTCTTAAAAGGAAATGAGTGGATAAATCAGTTCCGGATAAAGGGGAACGTGGGACAGACCGGTAAATCGAATTTCCAACCTTATATGGCCCGGAATACTTACGAAGTACTATTGGATGACTGGTACCAGACGGGTATCGGGGCGAGTTTGATTTATATGGGAAATGAGGACTTAACTTGGGAGAAGCAATTATCTTGGAATGTCGGTACGGATTTAATCACGTGGAATAACCGGGTGACGTTAGGGTTTGATTACTATTATAAGAAAACGATTGATTTAGTGACGGAAGTTTCCCTTCCGACGTCTTCCGGTTTCACGAAGTATACGGATAATATGGGTGAGATACTGAATGAAGGAGTTGAGCTTGATTTGAACGTGCGGGCTTATAGTAATAAAGATTGGGAGGTTATTGTATTCGGAAATCTGGCTCATAACAAGAATAAGATATTGAAGATTTCAGAGTCATTGAAACAGTATAACGAACGGATTGATGAATATTTTCAAGATTATTATTCGACATCCGGAAGGCCTTCCGAGGATTCGAAATATGCCAAACCATTTATGAAATACGAGGAGGGAAGCTCCTTGACGGCGATTTACGGGATGAAATCCATGGGCATTAACCCGGCCAACGGTCAGGAGGTTTACGTGAAACGGGATGGTACACTGACATACACGTGGGAGTCGAATGAACAGCAGAAAATCGGGGATACCGAACCAAAGATACAAGGTGCTTTCGGGCTGAATGTCCGTTACCGGAATTTTACGCTTTACACGACCTTCCTTTATGAATATGGCGGTGACGAGTACAACTCGACTTTGGTGAACAATGTGGAGAATGCGAACTTAATTAAATATAACGCAGATAAAAGGGTGAGTTCGGATCGTTGGCAGAATGTCGGGGATGTTGTTCCTCTAAAGGATATAAAAGACCGTTTGTACGTGACTCGTGCAACCTCTCGTTTTGTGCAGAAGAATAATAACGTGGTCTTTAATTCTCTTTCTGTCGGCTATGATGTTGATCCTGTATGGTTGCGGAAAATACACTTGAGTTCGTTGAGGTTACAGTTCAATATGAAAGATATTGCGACAATGTCAACGATCAAACGGGAGATGGGGTTAAATTATCCGTTCGCCAGGACATTTACGTTTACTTTAAATGCTAGTTTCTAATACTGAAAGATTATGAGAAAGTTATATTTAATATTATTGTTGCCGATCTTTTGGCTAACATCGTGTAATGATTTTCTGGATGTTTCGGCAGATAATGAGTTATTGCAAAAAGAGATTTTTGGAGACTATAAAGGGGTAAGAATGGCGGTAAACGGGGTGTATCGCTCTCTTTCGTCAACAAGTTTGTATGGACAGAATCTGACGTGGGGATTTGCGAGTGCCATCGGTCATAATTATCAATCCACAAGCCAGTATTACCTGCCTTATGGATTGTATGAAGTAGCATCTTTTGATTGGGAAAATGCTTCTGCTCAAAGTTTGACAGAAAGTATTTGGTCGAAAGGATACAACGTAATTGCTAGCTGTAATGATATTATCCAGCAGGTGATCTCGAAAGATACGAGCTTTTTCGGTGAGGGGAAGATGGAGAAAGATATGATTTTGGGAGAGATGTACGGTGTGCGTGCATTGGTACATTTTGATTTGTTCCGCCTGTTCTGCCCGGCTCCGGTAACCCAAAATACGGGACGTGCAATTCCTTACGTAACGAGGTATCCCGATCTGCAACCGAGTTACCAGAATGCCCCGGCTTTTATGGATTCGGTTATTGTGGATATGACGCGGGCTCAGAGTTTACTGGCGGTTGTGGATACCGTATTTAATCGGCGACAAAATACGAGTATATATTCCCGGGTACGGAGTGATGGTAGAGGATTGGTTGATGCTCCAGATGATTTTTTCCTTTATCGGGCGACCCGGATGAATTATTTTGCGGCAAATGCTTTACTTGCCCGGATGTATTTGTATAACGGAGATGAGGAGAATGCTTATAAAAATGCTTGTCTTGCCTATGACTTTCACTTGCGGTGGTTCCGTTGGACAGGGAGTTCTTATCAGGGAGGAGTTTCCAATATAAACTTCCTGTATCCTAAACGTTATAATGAACTTTTCCTTTGTTTTTCGAATAATGATGTTGTTGATAACGTGGAGAATATATTGAAAGGTTATTCAAGTGCTCTACGGATGAAAAACATGGACATCCTTTTTGCCGGGGATATGGATGACTATCGTTACACGGGTTTCTACAACAAGACGACTCTCGCATACGGGGCTCAACGGTATGCCACGTGGTTGAGGTTTTCCGGGGAAACGTTTAAGGAAGTGCTGGACCAATTACCTTTATTACCCGTGATCCGAGCTTCGGAGATGTATCATATACAGATAGAATATTTACTGAATAAAGGGCGTAAAGAGGAGGCAATCGAGTTATTCAACTCTTTGAGAACCAATCGAGGGGCGAAGACGAGATTGACAACTGACATGACGATTGACGATTTACGACTGAAGTTGGTATATGATATTATCCGAGAAACTTTGACTGAAGGCCAAACATTCTTTATGTTCAAGCGTCTGAACCGGGATATTTTTAACGGTAGCGATGATATTAAGATGACACCGGAAAAGTGGGTGGTTCCTATTCCTTATAGTGAATCGGCGTATCAATAATATAAAATCGATTGATTATGAAAAAGATATATTTGTTTTTAGGAATTATACTTGTACTGGGAGCCTGTTCGAAGGATGATATAAAAACATACGGTGGCGATAATTATCTTCAGTTCGTGAAGGTGGTAACGGATTCATCGGTTTGTTCGTTTTTGGCTTACCCAAATGATAATGAATTGGAATTTCCCGTGGAAGTGGAGGTGATCGGTTTGCCTTCAGAGGGGGAACGGGAGTATAAAATCAGTGTGGATCAGGAAAAGTCAACTGCCACGATTGCGAATTACAGGTTACCGGAGAAATTCACGATGAAGCCCGGTAAAATTCGGGATACTTGTCAGATCACGTTTATTAAAACGGCAGAAATATCGACCGTAGCGTTACGATTGAACTTAAAACTGGAACCGACTGCTGATTTCGAGTTAGGACAAACCGAGTGTCGCTCGGCAATCATCTACGTCTCCAATGTGGTGGCTAAGCCGAATTGGTGGACCGATAACGTGACATGGAGTTATTTGGGGGCATATTCGGATAAAAAGTACCGCTTGTTTATTCAAGAGACGGGTAAGGCAGATATAGATAGTGATAACATAGAAGAACTTCGTTACTACACGATTATATTCAAACATTACCTGCAAAAGAAGAAAGATGCGAACGAGATGGTGCGTGAAGATGACGGAACAGAAATGACCGTGGCATTGGTAGTCGGATAATTAAAATTGAATGTTTATGAAAAGATTTATATTGTTCTCTTTGTTCGTGAGCTTTTGGTTTAGCGCATGTTACGAGGATAAAGGTAAATATAACCTGATTGATTATAATGATATTACACTGGATGTTGTAGCTTCTTTGACTAAGAAAACAATTATTTTGGGTGATACGGTACGCATTGTTCCGAAAGTGATGTGGAAGTATCCCGATCGGGACACATTGGCTTATGATTATCGTTGGGAGATGGGATTGGGGAATGTCATTTCGACAGATCGGAATTTTGAATATATCCCAACGAGTTGTGGGCAATTTGACGTGAATTTCTATATGACGGATCGGCAAACTGGACTTGAGTTTCATGCTAGCCACACGGCGATAGAGGTGAGATCTCCATATAAGGTCGGATGGCTTATTCTGTCAGAAAAGGACAATCGGACAAGTTTGAGTTATATCCGACGGGATAGCTGGCAGGATGAGGATAAAAAGACGCATTACGAGTGGGAAGCTTATCCGGATATATATGCGGAGTTGTATCCCGATAATCCGTTAGGAACTGGGCCGTTGAAGTTGGAAAACGTGATGACGGGAGGCGAGGCAGATGAGGTGATGGTCGTGCAACGTACCGGAGGTTCTTATTATTTGAGCGGAATGGATTTTACAAAAGTGATGGCACTTCATGACGAATTTCCTGGAAGTGCTTATCCTACCGGATTGGAGCCCGTGGAGGTACGCAATGGCGGATGGCATGATTTCGTGTTAAGTGCAAATGGAGAAGTTTACTGGAGAAGAAATACAGGCTCGGAGATACAGCACGTGACGGCTTTTATTGATATCCCGCTTTATTTTTCGGGAGCAACAGATGGAGGGCGGATTACTCAATTTTTTGATCTGGATACGAAGGATTGTGGTGCGGTGTTGATGTATGACAAGGGAAATAACCGTGTGGTAGGTCGATTGACTAGCTTTAATAGTAGTTCGGACAGTGGTCCGGTTGAGTTTATTTATACTCCGGATGATCCAAGTGTGGTTAAATTGACCGATTTGACCGGGTATAAGATTATGTACTTGGGGGATTATGGTAATGGAAGTGGGCTTAATATTATACTGAAAGAAGAAAGCACCGGAAACTATTACTACCAGAATATGGGGATTGATAATTGGGATGGTTTCAATATTTTTGATTGTACGCAGGAGCTTTTTTCTGGTAGTAGTGTTATTTCAGACAATACGGTGTATTTCCGGATTCGTCCTAGTTCTTATCTTTTCATGGGAGAGGAGAGTAAATTGTACTTCTATGATGTAAATACGAAGAGCGTTAAGTTATTCACGGATTATGAAAGTGGAAATATCGTGGAGATACTGCAGGATGCAGATGCCGGAGAGATTGGAGTAGCACTGGATGATGGGAATTTCTATATCTATAAATTAAGCACGGAAGTGCTGGCAGATGCGAATCCCGGAGAGAAAGGATTGTTATTCCATGTTTCCGATTTGGGACGGATTGTGGATATAGAATGGAAGTGGGGAGGTTCTTTTAACTGGGCGTTTAAGCGTTACGAGTAAAAGTTATTTTGGACTTGAGTACTGTGTTTCGGAGGTTCACCTCTGTAAACAGAGAGCTGGGTTACACGTTGTCTTTTGGAGGAGTCACGGCACCTCCTCTGTATATAGAGGAGGTGACCGAAGACTGGAGGAATTTTCAAGCAACAAATAGGACTTTAGAGATACCCTCTTGGGAAAACTATGCCAAATGTGAAGGGTGTATAGTTATTATATGTAAATTAAAATGAGTAGATTATGAGAAAATTATTAGTGAGTTTTTTCTTGATTGTGCTGCTCCTGTTTACCTGTGGAGTACAGGACGGGTTCGCTCGGGAAAAGAAGAAAGGCGTGAAAGAGGTGGAAAAAGAGACACCTTATCAAAAGTTATTCAAAGGTAAAGCCTGCGAAACGGTGAAAGGATTACTGACCATTCACAAGATGGATGGGAAGGTATATTTTGAGATACCCAGGAGCTTGTTGGAGAAGGATATGCTATTGGGATCAACGATTTCTGAAACGACCAATAATCTATTTGGGAGTGTGGGAGAGAAACCGACCGATCCTTTGTGTGTGCAGTTTACCCAGACGGATACGGTTATTAGTTTACGGCAGGTGAATCATGGTTACACGACGGAACTGGTAAATGTGGCACAACGGATTCGGGAGAGCATGAAACCTGCTGTGATGTATAATAGTGGGATATTGGCTTATAATCCGGATAGCACGGCGGTTGTTGTTGAGATGACCGAATTCTTCCTGCGGGATGATGAGCAGTTGACTCCTTTCTCTGCTTATGCCCCGGCAACTTGGGGAGGAAGATGGATCGTGAAAGAGTTTAAAAAGGATAATTCCCAGTTGGGTAGGATAAAAGCGTTTGAGGATAATGTGAGTGTACAGTCATCGTTGAGTTACGAAGTTAATTTGCGGGATGGGAGATATTACTATATCTATAAACTTCCGTTTACTTCTTTGATGACACGCAGCTTTATCCTCTTACCGGAGGAACCAATGCGTCCCCGAATGGCTGATCCTCGTATCGGGATATTTTATCAAGGGGTGTCGGATTTTCGGAATGGCGATTCCGGATTGAAAAATATATATTACGCTCAACGTTGGCGGTTGGAGCCATCGGATGAAACGGCTTTTCGGATGGGACAGCTTGTGGAACCGAAGAAACCGATTGTTTTTTACGTGGATAATGCTTTTCCGGAGAGCTGGAAAAAGTACATTAAGGCCGGGGTGGAGGAATGGAAAGATGCGTTCGAGAGGATCGGTTTTAAGAATGCGATCGTGGCAAAAGATTTTCCGGTGAATGACCCGGAGTTTGATCCGGATAACGTGAAGTTTTCTTGTGTTCGCTATTCTCCTTCGCAAGTGGCGAATGCCATGGGACCTTCATGGACAGACCCGAGGACCGGGGAGATTCTGAATGCCTCAGTCTATTTGTATCACAATTTGATACAGTTGGTACATGATTGGCGATTCCTACAAACTTCTCCGGCAGACCCGGATGCACGTAAGGTGATTTTGGATGAGGACGTGTTGGGGGATTGTATTCGTTACGTGGTATCTCACGAGGTGGGGCATTGCTTGGCGTTGATGCATAATATGTCCGGTTCTGCGGCGATCCCGACCGACTCGTTACGTTCGCCTTCGTTTACTCAAACATACGGAACAACGTATTCGATCATGGATTATGCCCGGAATAATTATATTGCTCAGCCGGGAGACAAGGAACGGGGAGTGAAATTGACCCCGCCTAAATTAGGGTTGTATGATTATTTTACAATTCAATGGCTGTATACTCCTTTGCTAGATGCTAAGAGTTCGAAAGATGAAGTTCCTACATTAAGTCGTTGGATTACGGAAAAGTCGGGAAATCCGGTTTATCGTTACGGGAAACAACAGATTTCGTCAAGATTGGATCCCAGTTCGGTGGAGGAAGACTTGGGTGATGATGCGGTAAAATCGGCTACTTACGGGGTGAAGAATTTGAAGTACGTGTTGGCGAATATGGGCGGATGGGTGGCACGGGATGATCCGGATTACACATTCCAGCAGAACATGTACAATGAAATTGTTTACCAATACGTGCGTTACGTGAATCACGTGTTGTTGAATATCGGGGGAATATATTTGAACGAGCGATATGATGGAGATGAATTACCGAGTTACTCGGTAGTGCCGAAAGAGAAGCAGAGACAAGCCGTCGATTTCCTGTTGGGACAAATGAGAGATCTGGAATGGTTGAATGCTCCCGATATGCAACAGAAATTACCTCTGATGAGTAATATCTCGACCGAGTTGGAAGAGAAAATATTCGGGGCCTTATTATCCCGACGGTGGGCAGTGGCTTTGAGTGCCGAGAAAGATGATAGCAAGGATACCTATTCCACGAGAGAGTTCTTGACGCACGTGCAGGATTTCGCTTTTGCTCCTACCCGTCAAGGAAAGACGTTGACCACGCAAGATAAAAAGATGCAGATGGAGATTTTAAGGCAAATACTACTCTTTACGGACTTGGGGAAAAAGGGTATGTCCGGGGATCCGTTGTCGCTGGCTGGCAGATGCAAAATGATCGAGGTACCGGAGCAGGTGAAGTTGATGAGCCGGAAACGGTATGGGGAGCTATCGCGGGAAGTGTTAGGAGGTTTCTCGAACGTGGAGGCGGTGCAGCCTTGTGCGGAGGCTCCTGTGACGAATGTGGCATTACCATTGAATATGTCGGAAAGACAGGGGTTCGGTTATTGGGTGAACGTGAATTCCAATATGGTAATCGAACCGTTGGATCATCTATATTTCGATATGTTAAAGCGAATTCAGACGTTGTTAAAGAGTAAGGCAAATACCGGATCAGAAGATACCCGTCAGCATTATCGGTTGTTGTTGTACAAGATCGAGCAAGCGTTAAAATAGGTTTGATTTTCTAATAAACGAAAGGATATGAGAAATATTATATATATCTGTTTTCTTTCTTTTTTCCTGTTCGGTTGGTGTGTACAAGGACAAGCGAAGAAAAAGGATAAGAAAGAGACATTGACGGCTTACCAGAAATTATTCAAGGATAAGCAGGTAAAAACGGCTCATGGGTTGATGACAATCCATAAGATCGGGGATAAAGTGTTGGTTGAGTTTCCGATAAGGTTGTTGGGTAAAGATATGATGCTGACCTCTTCTATCGAGGATATCAGTGACAATGGTGAAGGGGTGGTCGGGCAGTTTGCCGGATATGGCTTACCCTTCCGTTTTACTCGCTTGGATTCGACATTACAAGCCCGGATATTTTTGATTGATAAACCTCTGAATAATAGTTCGGAGATGAATTGGAACGAAGCCATCGAACGATCGAACGCCGGGGGAGTGTATGGCACGTTCAAAATAGAGGCTTATACACCGGATAGCACGGCAGTTGTGGTGGATATGACACCTTTGTTCATGGAGTATTCCCCGTACACGACGCCATTTGCGGCTATCGGGGGAAATTCTTTCTTTGGATTAATTTCCCGGGAGCATGAGTACAAAAAGGAGTGTTCATTGTTGAAAGACGTTGACGCTTTTGATAATAATATCATGGTGACGTGTGAGCTGGGATTTATCGAGAACCAGTATCTGTTCGGGGCTTTTAAGGTGATCCCCGGGGATGTGAAAGTTTCTGTGACGACGAATAAGATGTTGATGTTACTGCCGGAAGAACCTATGCGCCCCCGGTTTGCTGATCCCCGGTTAGGAGTTTCTTTCATGGAGGTTTCGCAGATCGAGAATGACCGGAAGGGGCTGAAGTCCACGTTTTACACGAAACGTTGGCGTGTTGAACCAGTAGATGAAGCGGCTTATCGCCGGGGAGAAACAGTCGAAGTAAAGAAACCGATTGTGTTCTATATGGACACGTTGATGCCCAAGGCGTGGCAGCCTTACATTAAAGAGGGTATCGAGGCATGGAATGAGGCTTTCGAGAAGATTGGTTTTAGAAATGTGGTACGGGTGATGGATTTCCCGAAAGATGATCCGGATTTTAATGCCAACAATATAAAGTATTCTACGATCAGGTATGCCCCGTTGTGGCTTGATATGCAGAATTCGATGCACGTGGATCCTCGTACGGGAGAGATATTGAATGCTTCTCTTTATATCTATGATGGATTGGTGTCTGGCTTGAAGACAAACCGGATGTTGACGACTATGGCGGCGGATCCTGGTGTTCGGACAACTCGTTTCTCCGAGGCAATGATGGGGGAGTTGATACGTGTGGAGATTATGCGAGAAGCTGGTATTAACCTAGGTCTGGTATACAATGCGGGTGCGTCTGCCGTGTATCCGGTTGATTCGTTACGTTCCCCATCCTTCACGCGGGAGCATGGTTTGAGTCCTTCCGTGATGGATTACGTGCCGTGTAACTATATTGCTCAGCCAGGGGACGTGGAAAAGGGTGTGAGGATGGTTCCCGGAGGATTGGGAGAGTACGATTATTACGTGATTAGGTGGTTGTATGAACCGATTTCGACCGCCTCTACGCCGAAAGATGAATTTACAACCTTGGATCGTTGGATCCGGGAGGGGCGAACAAATCCGAACTATCGTTTCGGGAAGGTGCCTTATTATTACTACGATCCCCGTTGTTTTACCGGAGACTTGGGAGATGATCATTTGAAGGCCTTGGAGTATGCCGTGAACAATCTAAAGATTGCTGTTCGGAATTTCTATGATTGGTATGCCGAGGGGGATGAAGATTTGAGTTTAAGAAGTCAGTTGTACAATTCGTTACGCAGTCAGTTGCAAAAGCGGATTAACGATGTGTCTGTGAATCTGGGTGGCTTTTACCAGATGGAAGCTTTTTCCTCGGAAAAGGAACCGAGTTATGTGGTTGTACCCGGTGCGATACAGAAGGCTGCCGTGAAATGCATGATCGATATGGCGAAAGATCTTGCTTGGTTGGAAAACAAGGCTGTCGAGAAAAAGTTGGAGATTCGAAATTCCAATGTAGATCAAATTCGGAGTTTTATTTTGGGGACCTTGACCTTCCGGTTGAAATACGTGGCTCTCGGGGCTGAGAAGGGTGGGGATTATTCGTTGGCCGAGTATGTCGAGGATATTTATAGGAACGTGTGGGACGGGACATTGAAGAATCGTCCTTTGGAGAAGTACGAGATGGATTTGCAGAAGGAGTTCTTGGGTAGTGTAGTTGCATCCTCTACGATTGCCACTACGGCGGGTAATTTTACACCGAGAAGAGGGATTGTAATGGCAGGTCACGAGGGGGCGATTTCTCCGGAGGTGATTGATCGGAAACAGTTGGATTTGATACGTGAACAATTTGCTGTTCTGCCGGAGAAAGGGATGAATCTGGAAGAACAAAGCGGATTTTATCCCACGATGCAGGTGGTGATACCCGGTGATTATATTCCGGTGAATTACTATTTCGATATGTTGTTCAAGATACAGGATTTGTTGAAAGGAGCCGTGGCGAAGAGTTCCGGTGAAACGAAGTTGCATTACGAGTATTTGCTGTATAAGATTAATAAGATGTTAGCTAATAAGTAAATCGTGATTTGTGTGTATTGTATGAATTTAAAATAAATGTATGGAAGAATCTATTGTAAAAGTGGAGCATTTATCTCATCGTTACAGTATTCAGTGGGCGATTCGAGATATTAATATTGAAATTACGCGAAATGGCATTTACGGGTTGCTAGGCTCCAACGGGGCAGGAAAGTCAACCACGATGAACATTATTTGTGGTGTGTTAAAACAGACGGAGGGTGATGTGTATATTAAGGGTATCAATTTGCGGGAGAATCCGGTAGAGGCCAAAAAGCATTTGGGGTTCTTGCCGCAGAAACCGCCCCTACACATGGATTTAACGGTAGAGGAATATCTGGTACATTGTGCCAATATGCGCCTAATTCCCCCTCATAAGGTACAGGAGGCCGTGAAAGACGTGATGGGACGTTGTGGAATTTCCCATTTCAGTCGGCGCTTGATCCGTAATTTGTCTGGTGGCTACCAGCAGCGTTTGGGTATAGCGCAGGCTATTATTCATAATCCGGATTTCGTGGTATTGGATGAACCGACAAACGGGCTCGACCCGAATCAGATCGTGGAGATTCGGGAACTGATCCGGGAGATCGCTGTAGATCGAACCGTGATTTTATCCACGCATATTCTTTCTGAAGTACAGGCAACTTGTGATTATATCCGGATGATTGAGGAAGGACAAGTGGTCTTTTCTGGTACCGTGGATGAGTTCGATAATTATATTGTACCTAATACGTTATTTGTGTCGTTAATAGCCGCTCCGCCGGCAGAGATGATCGGGGAAATTCCGGGCGTGGTTGCCGTGGAGGAACTAGGCGGATCGAAGTTCCGAATTCAGTTTTCGGATGCGCTGGAAGCAACAGAACGTCTGGTTGAGGCTAGCGTGACTAAGGGGTGGCGATTGGTCGAAATCCGTCAGGAGAAGAGTTCCTTGGATGAAATTTTTGCAGAATTATCAAAAAAATAATGACTAAAAACAGATAACGAGATGAAGACAATATATAAAATAGCCCGCACGGAGTTACAAACTTTGTTTTACTCTCCGGTTGCGTGGTTGATTTTGGTGATATTCACTTTTCAGGCGAGTATGGTGTTCACGAATGGTTTGGCAGGTAACGTGAGGAGCCAGGAATTAGGGTATGGCCTTTACAACGTGACGATGGGTGTCTTTGCCGGATGGCGGGGAATGTTTACAGCGATGCAACAGTACCTTTATCTTTATATTCCGTTGTTGACCATGGGATTAATGAGTCGGGAGCTGAGCAGTGGATCGATAAAGTTACTGTACTCTTCTCCTGTAACCAATACGCAGATTATTTTAGGGAAATATCTTTCGATGATGATCTATAATCTGGTGTTGATGTGTATTTTTGCCGTGTATCTTTTATTTGCCGCTATTACTATAAAATCGGCAGATATACCCTTAATCCTTTCCGGGATGCTTGGCCTTTACCTGCTTGTGTGTGCTTATGCGGCGATTGGGTTGTTCATGTCGAGTATTACTTCCTATCAAGTTGTGGCTGCCATGGGGACTTTGGCGGTGTTGGCGGTGTTGAATTTAGTAGGGGATATGTGGCAGGATATTGATTTTGTGCGTGATATAACCTATTGGCTGGCGATTAACGGTAGGGCGCAGGAGTTTATAAACGGTTTAATTTGTAGCGAGGATGTACTCTATTTTGTTATCGTAGTCGTATTGTTTCTCTTTCTTTCGATTATCCGATTGCAGTCTCGGCGGCAGAGGACCACGTGGATGACAACTGTCGGGAAATATGGGAGTGTCATCGTGATTGCTATGTTATTGGGTTACTTAACTTCTCGTCCGAAATTAATGTGTTTCTATGATACTACAGCCACGAAACAACGAACGCTGACTCCTAATAGTCAGAATATCGTGGCTCGGATGGACGGAGGTTTGACGATGACAACTTTCGTGAATATATTGGAGGAGAACTATTGGGCCGGTTTGCCCCGGAGCGTGAATGACGATCTGAGGCGTTTCAAGATGTATACCCGGTTTAAGCCAGAGATTAAAATGAAATATGTGTATTATTACGATAAGGCGAAGAATCCGGAATTGGATAAGGCTTATCCTAATTTGTCCGACCGGGAGAGAATGTTGAAACGGGCTGAAATTTGGAATTTGGATTCCAATATGTTTATGTGTCCAGAGGAAGTGCGAAAGATTGCGGATCTTCGGCCGGAAGGAAATCGTTTCGTGCGGTTGTTGGAACGGGATAACGGGGAGAAGACATTCTTGCGGATATTCGATGATATACAGCGTTTCCCCTTCGAGACGGAAATTTCCGCTGCCTTTAAGCGTCTGGTGATGGAATTGCCTCTTGTCGGTTTTGTGAAAGGACATGGGGAAAGAGATTGTGTTCGGGAAGGAGATCGGGACTACAACCGTTTTGCTCAGGATAAGCCGTTCCGCTATTCCTTGGTTAATCAAGGTTTTGACTTTACGGAAGTGACGTTGGATAAGCCGATCCCGGAGCAGGTGGATATTATTGTGATTGCGGATATGAGGAGCCCGATGACCAAGAATGAACAAGTAAATCTGGATGCTTATATTGCCCGTGGGGGTAATCTATTGATAGCCGGGGAACCTCGTCGTCAGGAATTTATGAACCCGTTGGTGGAACCTTTCGGCGTACGGTTTATGCCGGGGCGTTTGGTGAAGAAAAGTGAGCATTTTCAGCCTGATTTTATCGTAGCTACGCCGACCAAGGAAGCCGGAGAGTTTTCATATATTTTTAACCAGATGATTCGTAGGGAATACGTGGTAACTATGCCGGGAACAACAGGATTGGAGTGTTTCGAAGATAAAGGATTTTCCATTACGCCTTTGTTCGTGAGTGACACGATTGGTAGTTGGAATGAATTGGAAACAGTTGATTTTTTAGATGATACGGTTTCTCTTAATCCTTTGGTCGGAGAAGTTGAACGTTCGTATATTACGGCTTTGGCGATGTCTCGTTCGATAGGAGGGAAAGAACAGCGCATTATCATCTTGGGGGATGCGGATTGCCTAAGTAATGGGGAAATCAGTATCGGACGTAAGGATGTTGCTGCGGCAAACTACTCTTTAATATCCGGCTCTTTCTTCTGGTTATCTAATGAAGAGGTGCCGATTGACGTGCGCCGTCCAACTCCGCCTGATAATAAAGTATACGTGAGTATGGATTGGATGTATTTCTGGAAAGTGGTACTCATGGGTGTTTGGCCCGGTCTGTTGGCCTTCTGGGCGATTTTTATATGGATTAGGAGACGAGGGCGATAAATAGAAGTGAAAATTTAATATGAGATTGATGATCTCATGTGAGTTTTCTTGTTGTGCGGGGATATTCTGGAACTTTCCGGAATATCCCTTACTTTATTACTATTAATGTAATAAATGGGAATTATACACGAGTTTACAGTACTCATGGGCATACCTGTAACAAACTTTCCCTTACACTGAGGAAGGCCTACTCCCTGTTAATCCCTTCTCTACCCTTTCCCGCAGGCAACAATGAACTACCTACATAACACGAACAGAGCATGTACACCTGCCAGTATTCATGTTATGTACTTGCTATGTACATGCTATGTTCATGATATAGGGAAAGGATAGAGCAACCGTATGTATTGTCCTGAAAAAAGTTTACAGTAAACTTAGTAAACCAATGTCAGAATTAAATTTACCCTCTGTTCGTCGTCGTTATTACCCTGTCAAGACGAAATTATCAGCGGTACGAGATCGAGTAATCAATGA
>DYVS01000276.1:0-75452 GCA_020743075.1 Butyricimonas virosa
ATGAGAATTATCCAAATATAACGTTACTATATGTACGATATTTTAGAACTGAATGAAAAGTTACTTTCAGATTTGCGTCAAATTGCAAAAGAACTGAATGTTAAAAGGATTGAATCCTTTAAAAAGAAAGAATTAATATACAAAATTTTAGATCAGCAAGCCATGATTGCTACCGAGGAAACAGCTCCCGTTGAACTGAAGGAGAAAAAACCTCGAGTGCGAGTGATAAGGGGAGGTGCTGAAAAAGTGGGAGATTCCAAAGGAGGATTGGCCAAATTTAATCGGAATAAAGATAAAAAGGCTGATGCTAAACAAGAGAAACCCCAAGATGAAACTGTTAAAGAGGTTCCCGAAAAGAAAGATGCAGTTTTACCCGTAGAGGAAGTGCAGCCGATCAATGTCGTGCATAGTGATATTTTGGATAAGGATCTGGTTTTTAGTCGTACGGAAAACGGTATTGTTGTAGAGAAAAAAGGAGAGGTTGTAGCAGAACCACAGGCAACGGAAGTAAAGAATGAAACTTCAGAGGCTCCTAAACGTGAGCAAGCTGGACAAAAGCAAGACCGTAAGTTTTTCGATAAGCGTAACCGGAAACAAACCAATCGGGAAGAGGTGAAAAGTGAGGAAGGTAAAGAAGAGGTGAAAGAGGAAAAGGCGGTTGAAGAGGTTGTTAAAGAGGAACAGGTGGCAGAAAGACCCAGCCGTCCGAAGTTTGTAAAACGGAATAGACGTGTTGAGAGAGATGAAGAAACCATTCGTCAAGATGTGGAAGAGAATGATTTTGAAGATGTCGAAAATGAATCTGGCGTTAAGGAAGAGACTGAAAATGAAAATTATGAAAGCGTTCCTGCTGAGTTTGAAGAAAGAAGGGAAAGTCAAAACAAGATGCGTTTTGACAAACGCGATAAATATTACGAGTTCGAAGGAATTATTTTAAACTCGGGTGTGTTGGAAATCATGCCTGACGGGTATGGATTCCTTAGATCTTCTGATTATAATTACTTGAATTCTCCGGATGATATTTACGTGTCTCAAAGTCAGATCAAGTTATTTGGTTTGTCAACGGGAGATACAGTAGAAGGAACTGTGCGTCCCCCGAAAGAAGGAGAGAAGTATTTCCCGTTGATTAAAGTATCGAAAATTAATGGGAAGTCTCCGGAAGCGGTGCGTGACCGAATCCCGTTTGATCACTTAACCCCGCTTTTCCCGAACGAGAAATTCAATCTTACCGGAAGTGGACGGGCTACGATTTCTACTCGTGTGGTGGATATGTTTGCCCCGATTGGTAAAGGACAGCGCGGTTTGATCGTGGCTCAGCCGAAAACGGGTAAGACTATGTTGTTGAAAGAAATTGCTAATGCAATCTCAGCCAATCATCCTGAAGTGTATTTGATCATCCTGTTGATTGACGAGCGTCCGGAGGAGGTAACCGATATGGCTCGTAGCGTGAATGCGGAGGTGATTGCCTCTACTTTCGACGAGCCGGCAGAGCGTCACGTGAAGGTGGCCAATATCGTGTTGGAAAAAGCTAAGCGTATGGTAGAATGTGGGCATGACGTGGTGATCCTGTTGGATTCGATTACTCGTCTGGCCCGTGCTTATAATACAGTATCACCTGCATCTGGAAAGGTGCTTTCCGGTGGTGTGGATGCAAATGCATTACACAAGCCAAAACGGTTCTTTGGTGCAGCTCGTAATATCGAAAATGGTGGTTCGTTGACAATTCTGGCAACAGCTTTGACTGAGACCGGTTCGAAAATGGACGACGTGATTTTCGAGGAATTCAAGGGTACTGGAAATATGGAATTGCAGTTGGATCGCAAGTTGTCCAACCGTCGTATTTACCCGGCTGTGGATATTACGGCATCAAGTACGCGTCGTGATGACTTGTTGTTGGAGGATTACACGTTGAACCGTATCTGGATTTTGCGTAACTATTTGACGGATATGAATTCAGTTGAGGCAATGCAATTCGTGAAGGATCGTTTGGAAAAGACGAAATCTAACGAGGAATTCTTGATATCGATGAATGATAAATAATTTTATAAGTTTTATAATATGGAAAAGCGAGTTCGTATGGACTCGCTTTTTTGATACCTCAAATATAGAATCATTTTAAGTACGTGCTTATATCGCAATGGTGTAGCGGGTTATGTGTGAATGAAAATTCATTGGGGAGTATGATAATGTATGTTTTGCAACATGTGGATTACAAAACTATGCTTTTTTTATTACCTTTGCATTGCAAAGAATGAAAAATGGAGAGTTTACGTAACACGCATAAGATTCTGATGAAAGAAAGGACGTCGGTTATCCGTCGCGGTTTATTGGATACGATAGATTCTCGTGCCCGGTTGATTGCGATAAAGGGAAGTCGTGGTGTGGGGAAGACCAATTTCCTACTAGACTTTTGCAAGGATCATTACAAGGACGATCCTTCTTGTCTTTACGTGAACATCAATAACTTGTTCTTTGCGATGGAAGGATTGTTTAATTTCGTGGAACGTTTCTACAAGCTGGGAGGAAAAGTATTGTTATTGGATCAGATCCATAAGTATCCAAACTGGGATCGGGAATTGCGGGAGGCTTACGATCGTTTCCCGGATTTGCAGATCGTTTTCACTGCATCTTCTATTTTGCGGGTCAAATCCAACAAATATTTGTATGGAATCGTGGAGATGTACAACCTGAGCGGTTTATCGTTTCGGGAGTTTTTAGAGTTAGAAACGGGATATAAGTTTCCCGTTTATTCTTTCGAGGAAATCGTGGAACATCACGAGGAGATCGTGAACGATATTCTTGAAAAAGTGCGTCCGTTAGCTTTTTTTAATAACTATTTGAAATATGGTTATTATCCTATATATTTGGAGGAGAAATCACATATTGATTATTTACTGAAAAACATCAACTTAACATTGGAGTTTGATATTCCGTATAATAATCAAATTGAGCTGAAGTACTTGACAAAATTGAAACAATTACTTTTTATTGTGGCAAATGGTAATAGTAATATTAATATCAGTAAGTTGAGTGCCCAGATCGGTGTTTCTCGAGCAACGGTGTTAAATTACCTGCATTACATGAAGAATGCCAGATTGTTGACTTTGTTGTTTGACCGGGAGAGTGATGACGAGAATGGGTTAAAGCCGAATCAAGTGTTTTTGCATAATCCGAATTTGTTGAATGCGGTCTGTTTGGATCAGACGGATTCTCTGATGGTTCGGAAAACATTTTTAATTAGTCAATTATGTGCCGTGGCGAAATTGAATTTTTCGGGGAATGAAGATTTATTTGTGAACCAGAAATACGAGGTTTCCGTACGGCAACAAGGAGATAAAGGGCGAGTCCGGGATTCGGTAATTCTGATGACCGACATGATCGAACGAGGGAAAAAGAATGTCATACCCTTGTGGCTCGCTGGTTTTGTGTATTGAGAGAAGTAAAAATCTTAAATAGAGTGATCAACTATTGTTAGTTAATGTTTAAAAAAATGGCAAAAGAAAAGAAATTTATCACATGTGATGGTAACGCTGCTGCTGCTCATGTAGCTTATATGTTCAGCGAGGTATCGTGTATCTATCCTATTACTCCGTCGTCTCCGATGGCAGAGTATGTAGACGAATGGGCTGCTAAAGGTAGAAAGAACCTGTTCGGGGAGACAGTAAGAGTGATGGAAATGCAATCAGAGGCAGGTGCTGCCGGAGCTGTTCATGGTTCTATGCAAGCTGGTGCGTTAACCACGACTTACACGGCTTCTCAGGGATTATTATTAATGATTCCTAATATGTATAAGATTGCAGGTGAATTACTTCCTTGCGTTTTCCATGTGAGTGCTCGTGCTTTGGCTGCTCATGCACTTTCTATTTTCGGTGATCATGCAGACGTTTACGCTGCTCGCCAAACTGGTTTCGCTATGTTGGCCTCCGGTTCAGTGCAAGAAGTAATGGACCTTTCTGCCGTATCACATTTGACTGCTATTAAGTCAAGAGTTCCTTTCGTTAATTTCTTTGATGGTTTCCGTACCTCTCACGAGATTCAGAAAATCGAAGAGTTGGACATGGAGGAAATTCGCGGATTGGTTGATATGAAAGCTTTGCAGGAATTCCGTGACCGGGCTCAAACTTCAGAGAACCCTGTAACCAAGGGAACCGCACAAAATCCGGACGTGTATTTCCAGGGTAGAGAGGCTGCCAATAAGTTCTATGATGCAGTACCTGACATTGTGGCTAACTATATGGATGAAATGTCCAAGATTACAGGTCGTACTTATCGTCCGTTCGTTTATTACGGAGCTAAAGATGCCGAGAATATCATCATTGCTATGGGTTCCGTGACCGAGACTATTCGTGAGGTGATCGATTATAAACTTGCTCAGGGAGAGAAAGTGGGTATGATCGCTGTTCATTTGTACCGTCCGTTCTCTGCTAAATATTTCATGGAAGCAGTTCCCGCTACCGTAAAACGTATTGCAGTTCTTGACCGTACGAAAGAACCGGGAGCAACCGGAGATCCATTGTATCTTGACGTGAAAGACGTGTTCTACGGACAAAAGAATGCCCCGATGATCGTTGGCGGACGTTACGGGTTAGGTTCTAAGGATGTAACCCCGGGACAAATTATCGCTGTTTACAAGAATTTGGCTATGAACGAGCCGAAAAACCAATTTACTATTGGTATCGTGGATGACGTGACTTTCCGTTCTCTTCCAGTTGAACCGGAAGTGAAGGTGAATTCAGATCATATGTACGAGGCTAAGTTCTATGGTTTAGGTTCTGATGGTACAGTAGGTGCCAATAAAAACTCTATCAAGATTATCGGTGGAGCAACCAATAAATATTGCCAAGCTTATTTCGCTTATGACTCAAAGAAATCAGGTGGTTTCACGGCTTCTCATCTTCGTTTTGGTGATGATCCTATCCGTTCAACCTATTTGGTAACTACTCCTGACTTCGTGGCTTGTCATGTGCCTGCATACATTCACATGTATGATGTGTTGAAAGGTTTGAAAAAAGGCGGTTCTTTCTTGTTAAATTCTCTTTGGGATGAGAAAGAGGTTGGTGAACACCTTCCGAATGCTATGAAACGCTATTTAGCTGAAAACGAAATCAATTTCTATATTATTAACGGAACGAAGATCGGTCAACAGTTAGGTTTGGGCAACCGTACTAATACGATCATGCAGTCTGCTTTCTTCAAAATTACGAATGTGATTCCTTACGATTTGGCTGTTAGCGAAATGAAAAAAGCTATCGACAAGTCATACGGAAAGAAAGGTGAAGCCATTGTGAAAATGAACTATGCTGCTGTTGATGCAGGTGGTTTGGCTGAAAACGTGGTGAAAGTTACCGTTCCTGCTGAATGGAAAAACTTGAAAGACGAGACGTGCGCTCATGACGAAAACCGTCCGGAATTTATCCGTAACGTGGTTGACGTGATGAATGCTCAGAAAGGTGATGATCTTCCTGTTAGTGCATTTGCGGGACGTGAAGACGGAACTTTCCCTGCAGGTACTTCTAAATTTGAAAAACGCGGAATTGCTATCAGTGTTCCGGAATGGCAAGTGAATAACTGTATTCAATGTAATCAATGTGCTTACGTTTGTCCTCACGCTGCAATTCGTCCGTTCTTGATTACTGATGAAGAATTGGCTGCTGCTCCTGCCGGAACAGAAACCAAATCGGCTATCGGTAAAGAACTTGCGGGATTGAAGTTCAAGATTCAGGTATCTCCGTTAGATTGTACGGGTTGTGGTAACTGTGCTGATGTTTGTCCGGCTAAGGAGAAAGCATTGATCATGAAACCGCTTGAATCTCAAGAAGCTGAAATCGCTCGTTTCGAATATATGGATAAGAAGGTTGGCTACAAGAAAGTAGTTGAATCGAATAACGTGAAGAATTCTCAGTTCCAACAACCTTTGTTCGAGTTCTCCGGAGCTTGTGCCGGTTGTGGTGAGACTCCGTATATCAAGTTAATTACTCAATTATTCGGGGAAAGAATGATGGTGGCTAATGCTACCGGATGTACCTCAATTTATGGAGGTTCAGCACCTTCAACCCCGTATTGCAAGAATTATCAGTCGGGACGTGGTGTGGCTTGGGCTAACTCATTGTTCGAGGATAATGCTGAGTATGGTCTTGGAATGGCTGAAGGTAATAATCGTTTGCGTGATCGTGCTAAGAGATTGTTGGAAGAGAACTTGTCAAACTTCTCTGCAGAAACTCAGGCTGCTGTTAACGAATGGCTTGCTGCTTTCGAGGATGGAGAGAAGACTTTAGTTGCCAGCGATAATATGTCTGCTGCTTTGGCTAAAGAAAACTCAGCTATCGCTAAAGAGATTTTGGAATTGAAGGCTTACTTTACGAAAAAATCTCAATGGATCTTCGGTGGTGACGGATGGGCTTATGACATCGGTTATGGCGGATTGGACCACGTGTTGGCAAGCGGTCACAACGTGAACGTGTTGGTGGTTGATACCGAAGTTTATTCAAATACCGGAGGTCAATCTTCTAAATCAACTCCTGTTGGTGCCGTGGCTAAGTTTGCTGCTAGCGGTAAACGTGTTCGCAAGAAAGATTTAGGGGCAATGGCAATGTCATACGGTTATGTATATGTCGCACAAGTTGCCATGGGATCTAACCAGGCTCAATATCTGAAAGCATTGAAAGAAGCTGAAGCTTATGACGGACCTTCATTGATTATCGCTTACGCTCCGTGTATTAACCACGGTCTGAAAGCAAGCATGGGTAAATCTCAGGCTGAAGAGAAGAAGGCTGTTGAGTGTGGATATTGGCAATTATACCGTTATAACCCGGCGTTGGAAGAAGAGGGTAAGAACCCGTTCCAATTGGATTCTAAAGAACCGGATTATAGCAAATTCCGTGACTATCTGATGGGTGAAGTTCGTTTCAACTCTTTGTTGAAAGCTGCTCCGGAAGAAGCTGAGAAATTGTTTGCCAAGACCCAGTCTGACGCTAAATGGCGTTATGAAGGTTACAAACGTCGTGCAGAGATGAAATATGGCGAGTAATACTCCATTAATAATAAAAAAAGATCGCTCGGAATTATTTCCGGGCGATTTTTTTATGCGGTTTTCCCTGTCAAGCTATGAATACGACTTTTTTGTATTATTCGTGTCTTCGTTTTGATATATTTTGGAAAATGAAACAAAATATGTTTGAGTTTGGTGAAATTACCTAAATGCGGATTAGTTATTGATCTTAATTGCTTCATTAGAGGCATTATAGATTGCAAATACACTATAAATAGTACTAATTCTTGATTCCTTGAAAGTACATTTGTAATGTATAAAATGAGAAGGAATAATGGATAATAATCAGGTGTTTTTTTACGGAATACAAATGTAGTTACTTATTTTATAAAGTAGCAATGATGATTGAGAATATTCATTCATCTAAGGATTTTGAGAAGTAAAATGACACCTTGTTGTATATCTTGATAGAATATGAGTGTATATTAAGACTATTTATAGTTGGAAGGAATGATTAGGGAAATACATATTTGGGGGATAATTTTGGCATCTGTGTTACTGATGTCCTGTATTGAAGAACGCTTGAAAGCGGATGATACAGAGAATGCCGCAGCATATTTACAGGTGCGAGGAGGACGTCTGTTGAATTCAACGGATCCGCTTGACAACGAGATCGAGAGACTTCGAATTCTTGCATTTAATAAAAATACGGGGCGATGCGTGAGCAATAAATTGTATTATGCAGAGTTGAACGACGTGATTAACCATCCGATAGATGATGGTATGTATAATTTTGTATTTTTGGCTAACGAGCCAAATATTGTAGCTATTGTAGATGCGTTAAATGGAATCTATGAGTATGCTGATCTTGAAGGTATCACGTACCCGGAACAAGCTTTTCAATCGAATGTGTCTATTCCGATGTTCCAGAAGTTGGAAAATGTTGAAGTTCTTCCGGGACAGGATGGAGCTAGAGTGGATGGAGGAGAAATACTGCGTCAGATTGAGCTACAGCTAGAAAGGCTTGCAACACGAGTGGATATTGTGTTGGAAGGAGAGGAAGATTTGACAGATTATTTTAAAGGAGTTACTTTTTTCAATGTTCCGGAAGGAGTAACATTAATGTCAGCAAGTAATACGTCGCTCGGTAGAAATAAAACTCGGAAATATACTTTAGCAAGTGACGCTGGTTATTTTGCAAGTGTTACACCTAGTGGGGAGCAGCGTTCTCGTGGTATTGTTTGGGTAAAAAAGATTACACGTTTTATTTTACCTTTCAGTAATTTCGTTCCTGAAGATGATGATAGTAAGGCTATTACTTTTAAAGTAGATATGGAAAACAGACACAGTCCTTCTTGTTATCTTAAAATACAGACAGCAGGGGTGAGCGGAGCTTCGAAAAATAATTACACGTTACCTTATAATTCGGCTCTTTTGCTTACCGGTGTTATTAAGGATCCGATGAATATTAATATTCAAGTTACTCCTTGGGGAAATGAGGAGTATGGATGGGAAGTGCAGAATCGTTATCTGAATGTTTCGGATATAAGCGTGAATATTACTGATTTTAATGGAGCTAGAATTACATTCTCTTCGAATATGCCTATTGTGAAAGTGTTGCCGGACGTGATTGTTGGAGGTTCTAAGACGATGAAGACCGAGAACGTGTTTAATGATCTTATGCTTGCCGCAGGGGAAAACTCAACGACACGTTTTGCATATATTTATGATGCTATACGTGGCGAAGGAACCGGATATATGGATATTTTATTGGACGAGTACAACATGGATATGCAGGCTTCTTTGGTAAATCCTGATGGGCGGCATTCCGTTTTCCGGCTGATATTATCGGCGGAGGATGAGAATGGGAAGAATAGCCTTCAGAGGGAGATAACGGTGAACACAAGCCAGTATGGAGCACGTTTGCAAGGAGACCATTGGAATGGTTATGGATATATAGGTGCTTTTTTCCGGGAAAATGAAGTTGGTGAACGGATTATCTCTACGCAGTTACCACGTTTGAAAGAGCAGGATGATGCATTAGGATATTGGGAGGTGGAAGTGGATGAACTTTATAAGGATCAAATTATATTGAGTACGACACCTAGTTTCGATCCTTATGTCGGGACGGATAATCCCGGTAATCCGGAAGAATATCCGGTACGTCCGAATGAATATAAAAAAGGGGAAGTGGAAAGTGGTGGAACCAAAATAAATGGTAGGGGACGTGTCTATTTCCGTGTGGGTTGGAGAGGTCCTAATCCGAATTCGGGAAGTACCGGAGAGAAAGTTCCGAGATATGCCACTGCTACGATAACTTTTACGCAGGCGTCCACGATTGAAAATGGTTGGCGTCCGTCCTATAAACTTTACTTTCGACAAGGAGAGGCTGCTGATTATATTATGAATCCGCAATCGAGTATAATTGATGGTCCATTGCAAGATAAACCTCGTGCTTATGCTAGAAGATTCTCGGCATTTAATATCACGGATAGTGAATTGAAGAATAAGACTCAAGATTACGTGGGGTTGTATGAGAAAACATCCAAGCGAGGAGCCAAATTTGTTGATTATCCCACACAGGCAGGGGCCTTTTATCAATGGGCATTAAGCAAGACTGACGAGGATATGGCTGACTTTATTCGTCGGGCTTACAACCCTGCACTACCATATAATACGGATTCTCCTGTGGGTTATTGGATCTCTACTCAATATTGGAGTAAAATTCCAATATGGGCATCGTCCGGGTCTGACGAACAATATGAGTATGGTTATGGAGATGAGGTTGAGGTATGTCCTCCCGGTTATCATCGTCCGTCAGATGGCTATATTAATCAAGTTTCATATAATGGACCTTACCCAAATTACAGGTATGGGAATGGTTATGTTGATATTAACGGAATTGCTGTTAGTGAACAGATTAGAGGAGAAGAGAATATTGCGTACTCGGAGTGGAGACAGTCTTTATGGTTAAATCCTTGGCAGGGTGAGACAATTCCTGGGACAGAGGTTATTGTTGGAAAAGGAAGTGAAGAAAACGAGAAAATTGCCATCAGGGAGAGGACTTCACCCGCATATGTGGCCAATAAGGATATAAATTTGTTGTTTGGTTTATACGCAGATGGTTACTATGATCGACGTCCGATGAAAGTACAGAACGCAACAACCTCTTCTGTTCGATTGGGAGTTGGGGTTTCCATAAACAGTCCGAGTGTAGCTTATCGCGGGACTTTGGTTTTTAATCCAGAAAATAATGCCTCGACTTTTTTCCCTGCTGCAGGACGTCGTTTGGATAGGGGTGGAAATCTGGAATATGTTGGTGAAACCGGATATTATTGGAGTTCATCTACGGGACCAATTACCGCAACTCCGCAAGGAAGTATCGTGAAATCAGTCTGGTCAGTTGAGATTGCCGGCTGGAATCCCGGACACTTGCATATTTTACCGACATTCGGTTATTCAATTCGTTGTGTGAGGGATGAAATAAGTTCAAATTGATGAGTGATGTATAAGGGAATATTGATATTATTTACGTTGTTATTATCTTTTTCGGCGTGTTCGATAAAAGAGGATGAAAGGGGTGAGCCTGTGACTACAGATGAAAAAATCAGGTTTGAGCTATTCACTAAAACCGGGGCTTACGGGCTACCTGTGGCTCGGGCTAGTGCGAGCGAAACAGGCGTGGATCAACAAATTTGGGCTCTTGTTTTTCGGGGGACAGGTGAGGAGGCGGAATTTGTAGAGGCGGTTTTGGCGGATGAATTTAATGGTAAAACTTATATTTACTTGACGGAATCTGATGATCCCTGCAAGTTGTTGATTCTGGCAAATCCGGCAAGTCATTTTTATGTGGGGGATATGCCCTATGCGTTTTCGACAGAGAACTTTAGTGCTTGTTTGGAAAATAAAACCCTTGCTTATGCTTGTGAAAATTTGCATACGGCGGCATTGACTGATCCGCAGAACATGGTGCCTTATGTTGGACAAAAGTTGCCCATGAGTGATTTGGTCGATTTACCTAGGATTGGTACGGGTGTAACTATGCCCCAGATGCAGTTGAAACGTACTGTCGGGAGGATTGTCGTGAGAAACACGGCTCCCGGTTTCGTTCTGGAAGGCATTACTGCTGTGACGAATGTGGCCAAAAACTCGAGACTACATAACTTAACGGGAACGTTAGACCAAAATATCGGTACGGAAAATTTAGTAGAGTATAGGGGAGATAATTTGTATGTATCAGATATCGTGAATGCGGACGAGGTTGTACCGCAAGAACAAACGACAGGGGATAATCCTCTCTATGTTTACGAAACCCATACATCGTCGAATGAGACTTATCTTATTATTCGAGGACGTTATGACGGAGAGTCCTTTTTTTACAAGATGGCTCTTGTGGATGATGATCAGAAGGTACTGAATATTCAACGTAATACGGAATATATTTTCACGATTACATCGGTTAAGGGTAGAGGATTTCATTCGATAGATGATGCCAAACTTTCTCTAGCTTCGAATACTAACCTTGGGTATACTATTTTGGTACAGGATGAAGCCGGTTATGAGATTATGAGTAATAATGAATATTATCTCGGGGTAACAAATTCTCATTTTGAAATTTATGCTTTGTCGGGTTCGGGAACTGCGTTTATAGCCTTTACTTTGATAACGGATTGTAAAACAACATTCCCGATAAAAAGAACGATTGTTTCATTGACGAATGGGCTGAATATTGTTTCTCCCGCAGATGGTAATATTCCGGTTTCGACAACTTCACCTTGTCCAGTAAAAATAGAGATGATGGCTGGGTTCGTTTCGGGAGAGATTGAGTTGTGGCTTGGGAATTTAAGGAAAATTATAACAGTCAGAAGACAGGACGTTGTTCCTGTTGCAGGACAAGTTATTAGTGAATTTATTGATGGCGGATATTATGTTTCAGCTTACGTGGAGGATTATGAGCGGCATAATTGGTTAAAATTGACACCTGGCGAAGGAGGAGTTCGTAATGACCCAGATTATATATATGTGGATAACGGAAAGATTAACTTGAATGTTGAAAGGAATACGTCCGGACGAAGGGAGGGAATTGTATATGTATCCATAGGAAAGGGACTGATGAAAAGAATCA
The DNA here is from genome assembly GCA_020743075.1 of Butyricimonas virosa. Lineage (GTDB taxonomy): Bacteria > Bacteroidota > Bacteroidia > Bacteroidales > Marinifilaceae > Butyricimonas > Butyricimonas virosa_A. Next base: position 12,114 of record DYVS01000276.1, read on the forward strand.
AAGTTCACATAACTCAGGCGGAAATACCAGCCTCTTGAGACTGACCAACTATAAAACAAAACTATGAAGAAACTACGATTAATATTTATTTTTTTATTTGCTTGTTGTGCTATACCTGAGGTGTATGCCCAAAAAGTTGCTGTGAAAAGTAACTTGTTATATGATGCAACGGCTACTTTCAATTTGGAAGTCGAATTCGGGTTAGCTCGAAAATGGACGCTGGATGTACCTGTGAATCTAAATCCATGGAAATTTAATGATGGTACACGTTTGCGACATTGGGGTATACAGCCTGAGGTTCGTTACTGGTTCTGTGAACGTTTTCGGCGTACTTTTATCGGTTTGCATGCTCATTATGCTGATTTTAACGTGGGTAATTTGCCAGACTGGTCTTTTATCAGCGAGAATATGAAGCAAAACCGGTACGAGGGACATCTTTATGGTGCGGGAGTCTCTGTCGGGCACGCTTGGATTCTGAAAAGACGTTGGGGGATTGAGGCAACTCTCGGATTGGGATATGCCCGAATCGTGTATGACAAGTATCCTTGTGCGGAGTGCGGTTCTCGCTTGAAATCCGATTCTCGTAATTATTTCGGGCCTACAAAAGTAGGTATTTCACTAATCTATTTAATCAAGTAAAGTATGAGAATAATGATACGATATACGGCTTTCGTGTTGGTCACCTTCTTGTTAGGGATATTAACTTCGGTAGCCCAGCCAAAATCCTCTTATACCGGGACTATTAATATCAATCCGGTACGAGTGTTGCAAGCGGGAAAAACACTTTACGTGGAAATGGACATTGTCTTGGATCATGTGAAAGTGAAGTCTGCTGGGGCAGTAGATATTATTCCCCGGCTAGTCTCCTCTTCGGACACACTAGTGCTTCCTAAAGTTTCGCTTAAAGGGCGTAACGAGTACCTAACTTACGAGCGGGTTCTTTCCTTGATGAGTTTTTCTGAACGATCGGTTTATTCGCCCTGTTATCAAGTGGTGAGGAACGTGAAGGTTGAAAATCAAACGATAGAGTATCGCTATACACTTCCTTTTGAGGCTTGGATGGCGGAAGCCTATCTGGATGTTCAGAAAGATGAATGTGGTTGCGGGGAAGTGGCTTGGATGGAAGTGGAGACAGTCGATACCGTGAAGTTGGATATTATTCCGCTTCCTTACCGGGTGGTTCCCTACCTGGCTTACGTGCAGCCTGTGCCAGAACCAGTTAAAAACCGGGAAAAACAAGTGGAGGCTTTTTTGGATTTCGAGGTGAACCAAACTTATATTCAGCCGGAATACATGAATAATCCCGTGGAATTAGCGAAAATTCGAGCGATGATTGATGAATTGCATGTCGATCATGATATTACGATTAACCGATTGGATCTTATCGGGTATGCTTCTCCGGAAGGTTCTTTGACCGGCAATAAACGACTGTCCGAAGGACGAGCTTTGGCATTGAAGAATTATCTGGCAAGACGCTATTCGTTTGCACCTTCACTTTACCATATCGTTTTCGGTGGTGAAAATTGGGAAGGTTTACGTAAAGCTTTGGCTAATCTTGATGTAGCCTACAAGAATGAAGTCGAGTCGATTATAGATAATTATGACGGGCAAGAGCGAAAAGAGCGTTTGATGAAATTACAAGGAGGGGGGCTTTATCGTTATTTACTTCGGAATATTTATCCGGGATTACGTGTTGCCATTTGCAAGGTAGAATATCACGTTAAGAATTTCAACGTGGAAGAAGCCAAGGAGATTATGAAGGTGCGTCCGCAGAATTTGAGTCTTAACGAGATGTACTTGGTGGCAAATACTTACTCGAATGGATCTCGTGAGTTTATTAACGTGTTTGAAACTGCCGTGAGGTTGTTTCCGGAAGATGACGTTGCTAAATTAAATGCGGCAATAGCGGCCCTTTCTCGTGGTGATGTCGAAATGGCAGGACAATTTTTGGATCAGGTGCAATATCGGGAACTACCGGAATACGCGAATGCGGCGGGAGTACTGGCTCTTCTAAGAGGTGATTATGATGTTGCTGAAAGATTCCTTCAAGCTGCTTCTGATGCCGGACTTGAAGTTGCAAGAGAGAACTTGAAGGAGCTTGATAAGAAGAAAGCGAATGATTTAGAAATAAAATCTAGGGTGATTAATGAATAAGAATGGGGTGGAATAAACCAATAAATAATAATTTGATTAATAAACCAATCAATTTTTTAACAAATAAACAACCAATTTTCAATTAAACTTTGTAACTATGAAGAAGATGTATTATTTTGCTGCAACCCTTTTAATAATGTTGTTTGCGGCGTGTAGCAATGACCATATTGGTCAAGATGATGATGACGGGATTGTAACGGATCCTACCGGGGAGGCTTGGATCTCTTTGGATATTAAGACTACCGCACCGAAGGCGTTAGGTAGAGCATTGAATAACCCGGATAAGGAGATGGGTACTCCGGCAGAATCTGCCGTAAGCAAACTCCGGGTTATTTTCTTTGACGAGAATCGGAATGTAACTGCCGACAAGTCTTTTACTGTTGGTACTAATTCGGAAGCTGGAGAGCCTGGACAACCGGAAGGAATTTTGGGGACAGCTTTTAAAGTTCCGGCAGCGTCAAAACGGATTTTGGTAATTGCAAATCCAAGTATGGACCTGCCTGATGCGGGTTTATTTAATACCTATGATGATTTTAATCAGGCTATTGTAGCTGTTGCCTCGTTATCCACACCTTCCTATTTCATGATGACGAATGCCAAGGGAGATTTGGAACCTTCTCAGGCCAATGGTGATGAAACAGATCTGACCCTTTACAATTCAGCTTCAAAGGCTGAGAGTCAACCGCTTTCTATTCATATAGATCGTGCCGTGGCGAAGGTTCGGGTGTATACTGACAATGGTAATATTTCATCCAACAATTTGAAGGCGAATATTTCTGAACCCGGTTGGGTTTTGAATGCGACGAACAAAAGGTATTTCCCGGTATCCAAGCGAGTGAAGACTTGGATGGAAGAAACCTCAAGAGGATGTATTACTCCTTTTGACCAGTATGATCTCGGGTCATATAGAATAGATCCGAATCATGACGTGCAACCCTTGACGTCTGACCCCGGTTTTACGAATTATTTGCAAGAGTATAATTATGAGATGGATGCGGCGAATATAGCTTCTTCTGCTTGGCACCCGACTGAAATATCCGTGGATAACGTGGAATATTGTCTCGAAAATACTCAAACAGCCGATCATAACGTGTGGGCTTACACGACTCAGGTCCTGTTTAAAGTTATTTATTCTCCGAAAGGATTGGTTGGTCCGGATAAAAATGTATACAATAATCCTGCGGATAATGTGAACAATGGGGAATTGGTTCCTGGTACTGATTGGCTTTTGGTCAATGGTGGGTACTATACGTGGAATTTATTGATGGATTATATCAAAGCGGAATTGTTGTATAAGTACACTAGCGAGGATAATGATCCGACTGTTATCTATACTGCAGCATTATCCAGAACATTGAATTTGTATTTGAAGGCTATCGGAACCCCGGAGGTATCGACTGACAGAGGTAGCGGGACTCCCGAGGCGAGAGCTAATGAGGTGGTTGATAATTTTAATCTGAAAAGAAGTAATGTGGAAAATTATGGAGCATTCCGTCATGGAACTGTATCTTATTACAAAGGTGGCGTAAATTACTATCCGATTATGATTAAACATGATGATACTGATCAGGTTTACAATGAATATGGAGAATTTGGAGTGGTTCGTAATTCTGTTTATGATGTGCATATTTCTAAGGTGAATAATCCGGGTTACCCGAATATTCCGGAGCCGGATCCGGGTACCAAAGATGAGGATGAGGATAAATACTTGTCTATCAGAATTAACGTGAATCCTTGGACTTGGTATACTCAAACTGAAGAATTATAATTAGTTCGATGATTTTGTTAAATTGTGGGGGACAACGTTTGTCCCTCACAAGCTTATACCTCTTGGTATGGGAGGATATATTGTTTGCCATTAGTAAAATGGAACGCCAAAAAAGAAAAAAATGAATTTCAAAAGTCATATGAATTTACTAATCGTTGGTCTACTGATGATTGGTACTGGGATACTTATATCCTGTGATGCCTTTAATGAAGATTTGCCGGAATGTCGCCTGTTTGTCAAGTTTAAATATGACTATAACATGCTATCCGTCTGTGCTTTTCATAAACAGGTAGATAAAGTGGAGCTCTATGTTTTCGACAAGGATGGCAAATTCCTTTTCCAACAAGCCGAAGAGGGGGATGCGTTGGCTACCGGTAATTACCAGATGTCCGTGGCACTTCCTTTGGGAGAATACAAGCTTATGGCTTGGGCCGGGGTACATGATTCGTACGATGTCCCTCGGTTAGCCCCGGGTGCGTCGATCACGGAGTTAGAATTGAAATTGAAGAGGGCTTCTTCGCTCGTTATTGATAAAGCGTTGGAACCGCTTTGGTACGGTGAAATCAATGAGGTAAACTTTACCGGTAATATGAATCTTGTCGAGACGATTAACTTGATCAAGAACACAAATACGGTAAGATTTATTTTCCAGCAACCGGAAAATAGCGGGGTGGGGTTTGCCGTGGATGATTATAATTATGAAATTCTTGAATCGAACGGTTATCTTGATCATCAGAATCAATTAAAGGATGATGACGAGTTGAGTTTTCGTCCTTATTATAGTAAACAGATCAGCCCGGCTGCTATTGGGGTGGAATTGAACACGATGCGCCTGATGGATGGTCGACCGACTCGTTTTGTCGTGACGGAAAAAGCCACGAATAAACCGGTGTTTAATATAAGTCTTACCGACTATTTTAGCAAGACAATGATGGCCGGACGTAATTGGAGTACTCAGGAGTATTTTGATCGTCAAGATGAATGGGATATCGTTTTCTATTTTGCCGGGGAGAACGGGGAAGGTTTATGGCATGCCGTGCAAGTGATCATCAATGATTGGACTTGGCATATTCAAAATGAAGGAGAGGATTTATAATTTTCCCCCAAAAATTGATTACTTTTGAGAAAATGGTAATCAATAATGTTGTATGGAAAAACGATTGGAGGAATTGTTTAATAATTCGTCACTTACGGTTGAAGAATTAAAAAATGTATTTGTAAATCACCTTGTGCCTCTTGTGCATGGAGGGGATTTGATAGGTTTGGATCGTGGCGACGTGGAGCATTTTATGGATGATAGTGATAAGTTCCGGTTAGTAATCGGGACTGGAGCCGGTGAAAGTCGAGCCATAGATGCTATTGAAGAGGTTCTGACAAAATTGGGATCGGTTGTCGAAGAGGTAGATCATGCCAAGTATTTGATGTACATTGAGTATGGTACAGATGATTTAATGATGGACGAATTGGTCCGGATCATGAATTGTTGTGAGGAAAAAACGGGGGATAAGATGGAGATCGTTTGGGGGGCTGGGCGTAATAATGAATTAGGGAATCAACTGGAAATTTTATTGTTGGTCGGGTGGAAATAATGGGAGATTCTGATCGACCATAGAAAATGTTCACGGAAATCTTTTTCAAGATTCCCGTGAATGGTTATTATTCGAAAGTTAGTTTGAAATACTGGTCATTTGAATAGGCGTCCCTTTCTGGCGAAAAGAAAAATACATAGAGGTGGAGTGCGTTTGCCGTATCCCGGTCCACGTGAAAAACGGCTTTTTGATCCTTTCGGGTTGCGGAGATCCCTTCGATGAATTGAGGACTGAAACTGCGGTGATTGTACATGGCGATGATTCCCAATCGGGAATTGTCATACGAGGCGATATATTCCAGGTGGTTGGTCCATGTGAGCGTGACGTTATCTTCTGGGTCGATAGAGATTTGCATGTTGAGGGCTTGGGGAAGAGTTCCCTGTGCCATGTGCAGGTTCGAAAAATCCCCGATTTTACCGTTTGGAAGAAACACGTTCGTGTTAACCTTGCGAAACAGGGTGTAACGATCATACGGGGTGGGAATTGCCGCTACTCTCCATATATCGATAATAGGTGTTTCTTTTAGCCTGGAATAGAACCGGGTGACGATACAAATGCGTCTGCGTGCTTTTTGTTGTTCCGGGGTGTTTGCATCATGGTATTCGAGAGGTTTCGAACGCACTCGATTTTGTCCTTTTACACAATAAGTAACCAAGTTTCCGTAGCCGCCTTGTACCGTGCCAAGGGGTGATTTGAATTTTGCCATATGCTTTAATTTTTAAGTGAATAATTTAATACACAGTTCACGAGATGATCCTTGCGTAAACGTGGGAAGATAAATGAAGACAGGGGGGATGCCGTTGTTTTTTCGATAAGTAAAGACGACTCCACTCGTCTTTATCTCATCTTTGTTTCATCTTTATCTCGGCTGTACGCTATTATCACCAGATTATTTGAGGATTATTACGGTTTGAACTGGAATAAAGGTACGGGATATAAATTGGGAACCCTAATTTTTCCCCCGGGAAAATCAACGGCTTTTTTAATGGGAGGTGAATGGGAGCAGCAACGGCTTTGGTCGTGTTTTATCGAAGATTAAAAATGTGTAAAATAGATGTTTATTTGTAATAATAGCATTTCTTGTCGCTTGTTTTAGAATTTTCTTGTTTCTAAGTAACCTTGAAAAGGGGAAAAGCGTAATGTGTGAAAATTAAACAAGAAAAATGATGGATTTGAATAAAATGTTGAATTTGACAGGAATGGTAGCTCTCGTGACGGGAGGCGGTAATGGTATAGGTTGCGGGAGTGCCCGTATTTTGGCAGAGGCGGGAGCTGATGTGGTGATTGGTGATGTGAATCTGGCGGCAGCTGAAGAAGTTGCTGAGGATATACGGGGAATGGGACGCCGGGCTTTGGCCCTGAAATGTGACGTGACGAAGGATGCGGATTTGATGAATCTTGTGGAACGGACAATCGTGGAGTTTGGTAAATTAAACATCCTGGTGAATAACGTGGGAGTTGGAGGGGGAGGCCGTGAAAATCCTTTTCGGGTAACGGTGGAATATTTTGAACGCATTTTCAAGGTTAATGTATTTAGTGCTTGGAGATTATGCCAGTTGGCTGTACCTTACATGAAACAGGCTGGTTATGGTTCGATCGTGAACATTACTTCCATGGGAAGTATCAATCGGAGTCCGAATATGAGTGCTTATGCCTCGTCAAAAGCGGCTCTGAATCACATGACTGCTAATCTGGCAATGGATTTCGGACCCGATGTGAGGATTAACGCGGTGGGACCGGGTGCCGTGGAAACGCAAGCCCTTGCGTCCGTGATGACACCGGAGATTGAGAAAAAGATGTTGGAACACACGCCAATCAAGCGATTGGGTGAAATTGAAGATATTGCCGGGGCTGTTCTCTTTTTTGCAGCACCGATTTCTAGCTGGATCACGGGACAAGTGTTATTCGTGAACGGGGGCGGTGTCCAGACATTGGATTAATCCTTTTCTGGACCCTCTATTTCCTCTTTTTGTACTTGTAATTCTTTGATTTCTTTGTTGAGAAAAATGGACAGGACTGTCCGTAAAATTACAACTCCCCCGAGTATGGCCAATTCATTCAAGCTGGGTTCCAGAACCGTTTTTAAAATATCGGAGGCAATCAAGAACTCAAGGCCTAGTAGTAAATAAGTTCCCAGATCGGCACGAAGTTCACGAGTTGCCGTGAACGAGTAGTTCCCGCTTAAACGTCGGGATTCATTACGTATGAATGCGCAAAAAGCGATTATCGCTCCGTAGATAACGATGATCAGGCTGATGATACTGATACCCGTGGATAGTATTTCTAGGTAGTGCATGATTTTCATGATATGGTATTTATAATGTTGTAATTACGGATTTTTTGTATAAAGGTTGTTACGATTCCCGTTTTTTCGCTAAAATCGTTATCTTTGAGGTGCTGTTAAAAATAAATCACTTACTATAAAGAAACAATGGAGCAAGAGAACAAACAAATGAATTCACTCCCGGATAATGCGTACCGGGAACTCGCCCCGGGCGAGGAGTACAAGCCGATGATGCCGGCGAACACGAAACCCAAGGAGGTTACGCCTTATTCCGTGACATTCGGTATTATCATGGCGGTCATTTTTTCCGCGGCGGCGGCCTACCTGGGGTTGAAAGTAGGACAGGTATTCGAGGCCGCGATTCCTATCGCTATTATTGCTGTTGGTGTGGGCAATATGTTGGGAAAGAAAAATATGTTGGGACAAAACGTGATTATCCAGTCTATCGGAGCTAGTTCCGGTGTGATCGTGGCCGGGGCAATCTTTACGCTACCGGCTCTTTATATTTTAGGACTGGAGGCTCAATTTTACCAGATATTCCTTTCTTCTCTGTTCGGGGGTTTTTTGGGTATCTTGTTATTGATTCCTTTCCGGAAATATTTCGTGAAAGATATGCACGGGAAATATCCTTTCCCGGAGGCAACGGCTACCACGGAAGTACTGGTTTCCGGAGAAAAGAAAGGTAATCAGGCTAAGCTATTGGCCGTGAGTGGTCTAATCGGGGGATTATATGATTTTTGCGTGAGTACCTTCGGTTGGTGGGCAGAAGGAATCTCTACCCGTATCATGGGATGGGGAGAAGTGCTTGCCGACAAGATGAAAGTGGTGTTTAAAGTGAACACGGGTGCGGCAGTACTCGGTTTAGGATATATTATCGGGTTGAAATATGCGGCGATTATTTGTGCCGGTTCTTTCACCGTGTGGTTCGTGTTGATTCCTTTTATCAGCCATTTCGCTGACGGACAGACATTAGCTGTTGGAGAGGGAATTACGGTGTTATTGCGGGATATGACCCCGGAGCAGATATTCTCGAATTATGCCCGTCATATCGGTATCGGAGGTATTGCGATGGCCGGTGTTATTGGTATTATCCGTTCTTCTAGTATTATCAAACAGGCTTTGGGGTTGGCCGTTAGTGAATTAGGAGGTAAGAAAAAAGGAGATAGCGTGGTGGAGCGTACTCAGCGTGATATTTCCATGAAGTTTATCCTCTCCGGAATTATCTCCGTGTTGATCGCTACTTTCGTGTTCTTCCAATTTGGTGTGTTGGGTAATTTGACACACACGATCATCGCTACTTTGATTGTGTTCGTTATCTCTTTCTTGTTCACGACGGTGGCTGCAAACGCTATTGCTATCGTGGGTTCGAATCCGGTATCCGGAATGACGTTGATGACATTGATTTTAAGTTCGCTGGTATTGGTTAGTGCCGGGTTAAGCGGAACGAGCGGTATGATGGCTGCCATGATTATCGGGGGTGTGGTTTGTACTGCGCTGTCTATGGCCGGAGGTTTCATTACCGACCTGAAGATCGGTTATTGGTTGGGGACAACTCCTGCCAGACAGGAAGGCTGGAAGTTCTTGGGTACGGCAGTGTCTGCCGCCACGATTGCCGGGGTTATGATGGTGTTGAACCAGACTTATGGTTTCGTGGGTGAGAATGCCTTGGTTGCCCCGCAGGCAAATGCGATGGCTGCCGTGATCAAACCTTTGATGGAAGGTGGTGCAACTCCTTGGTTGCTATACTTTGCCGGAGCGGCTTTGGCGTTAATTTTGACTATGATCGGGGTCCCGGCGTTGGCTTTTGCCTTGGGTATGTTTATCCCGTTGGATTTGAATACCCCGCTGTTGATTGGTGGTTTGGTTAGCTGGTACGTGGGTACTCGTAGTAAGGACGAGAACGTGAATAAAGCTCGTCGTGAACGCGGTACGTTGATCGCTTCCGGATTTATTGCCGGTGGAGCATTAATGGGCGTGATTAGTGCTATCTTGAAATATTGTGGTGCTGACTGGTTTATCAGTTGGAGTGGTGCTGAGGTATTGGCTGTCGTGATGTATGTACTGATTATCCTTTACTTCATCTACGATTCGATGAAAGCTAAACTAACAGATTAATTCACGATTTATGATTTACGATTGAAGATTTCGTTTCGATTGTAAATCATAAATTTGGAATCATAAATCGTAAATCTAAAATCTAAAATCTAAAATAAAAATGGTGGATTTAAAAGATCGTTTTTTGAAATACGTGAGTTTCGACACGCAGAGTGACGAGACAAGCGAGACATTCCCTTCTACCGAAAAGCAGAAAGTGTTGCTGAAATACTTGGTAGAGGAAATGAAATCTCTTGGGTTAACCGAGGTGGAGATGGATGAACATAGTTATGCTATGGGGACGATTCCCGCTACCCCGGGATACGAGGATCGCCCGGTGATTGGCTTTATCGCTCACGTGGACACGAGTCCGGATATGAGCGGGGCGAATATCAAACCGCAGATTATCGAGAATTATGATGGAAAGGATATTCGTTTGAATGAAAATCTGATGATGACGGTGAAGGATTTTCCGGAATTGTCTGCATTCAAGGGACACACGTTGATTACAACCGACGGAACAACATTGTTGGGAGCTGATGATAAGGCGGGTGTTGCCGAAATCATGACGGCTGCCGAGTATCTGATGACGCACCCGGAGATTAAGCACGGGAAAATCCGTATCGGTTTCACGCCGGACGAGGAAGTAGGCCGGGGAGTGGATTATTTCAACGTGGAGCAGTTCGGTGCTAAATTCGCTTACACGATTGATGGTGGTTTCGAGGGTGAGTTGGAGTACGAGAACTTCAATGCAGCAGGAGCCAAGGTTGTTATTCAAGGACGAAACGTGCATCCGGGGTATGCCAAAGATAAGATGATTAATGCTTTGCAAGTGGCAGCCGAGGTGAATAGCTTGTTACCAGCTTGGGAGCGTCCGGAGCATACCGATGGATACGAGGGTTTCTATCATTTGGTGGGATTGAGCGGTTCCGTGGAGAATGCGGAAATCAGTTATATCATTCGGGATCATATCCGGGAGAAGTTTGAGGCTAAAAAGCAGTTCATGACGAAAGTGGTGGAATTGTTGACCCAGAAGTATGGCGAAGGTGTGTTAACGTTGACATTGAAGGATCAATATTATAATATGCGTGAGATGGTTGAGCCGCATCCGGAAGTGATCGACAAGGCGTTCAAGGCTATGGAACAAGCCGGGGTGACCCCGATTGTCCGCCCGATTCGCGGGGGTACCGATGGTGCCCGTCTTTCGTACATGGGATTGCCTTGCCCGAATTTATTCACCGGTGGCATGAACTTCCACGGTAAGTTCGAATACTGTTCGCTAGACACGATGAGACGTGCGCAACAGACGATTTTGAACTTGATTCAGCTTTGGGCGGAATAGAATTAACTCGATAAAAAACAGAAACACTCCAATATTGAAAAATTGGGGTGTTTTTTTATGGAGATAATAGACGTTTTAGGATTTAAATGCATATATTTGTAAAAATACAAAAAGATATGCAGAAGTTTATAACCTTACTCGTGTTCGTGTGTGCAATTTGTTCATGCGAGAAAAGTGATAATAAGCCTTCCCAACCAAGGTATTTAGTATTGACCAGGACTGTAAAAATGTTGCCGACTGAGTACCAAAAAGGTTGCGAGATGAAAGAGGTTTATACATACAACGATTTTGGGTATGAAGATAGTTTTATCTTGTACGTTGACGGTGAAAACGTGGAGCAAAGGAAAAATTACAAGCATGATGAACTGGGACGAGTTTTGCATTGGGAAGCTTTTACCTCGGATGGGAGGAAAGGGTTAACGATGGATTATACTTATTCTGCGTCGGGAAAGATATTGGTGGAGGACAAAGTTTTTCTTCCGACAGCAGAGAGCGGGTACGGGGCGGAGACAGATCATTACCTGACGCAATACACGTATGATGAACAGGATCGTGAAATTCAGCAGCTTTCTTACCTCAATGACGAGGTTCTTGGGGTACATACAAATTACAAGTATGATAATTCCGGGAATTTGCTTTTGGTTCATAATGTTGATAAAGACGGACAACTTAAAATGAAATATGAGGCTACTTATAATGGGGTCGGGAAGATAGAAGAAAGCACGGTGACATCATATTTAGGTTTGGAAATGACTACTACATGGAAGTATTCTTATGATTCCAAGGGGTATTTGATATTGGAGGAAGAATATCAAGATGGAAAACTTGCGCACGTGCTTAAAGATCATAAATACGACGAGGCGGGGAATCTTTTGTCGTGTAATTCGTATGGGGTTGATGGTGTTGTATATACTGAATATCACTACACTTATCAACGATTTGATTGAAAGTAAATATCGTTTGCTTGATTTTTATCAAGGTTTGATGTCAAGAAAATATTAATTTTACACCTTAAAAAATAAGGTTTAAAACATGAAAAATAATATGTCCGTAGCCGAACAAGCTACTCTTTTCCCTTTTACCCCGCCGAAACATTCGGATAGTTTGTGTATTCCCGTTCAGACATGGGAATTTTTATGTCACACGCTTTATTTAAAGCGGTATCCTTTTTTACTCGGTCCGAAGGGATGTGGAAAGTCTTCCATTGCCAAGGAATTGGCAGATGCCATGGGGATGGAGTATTTCGCTTTCGATATGGGACAGGCTTTTAAGCCGAAAAAGATGTTCGTGGGAGGATTGATTATCGGGGATGACGGGAAGACGAAAGCGGTACGTTCGGAGTTTTTCAAGGCTTTCGTGTCAACCAAGCCCACGTTAATATTCCTAGATGAGTTGACACGTACCCCGATGGTGGCGGCGAATTTCCTGATGACGATTCTGGACCGTCAACAATCGTATATCTATGATGAAGATTCTGGGAAACGCTATAATAAAGGTGAGAATGTGCTTTTCGTGGCGGCAGGTAACGTGGGATTCGCTTATGTTTCCACGCAGCGTTTGGACACGGCTTTTGAAGATCGGTTTATCAAAGTTCGGTTAAATTATTTGACTGCGGCGGAAGAGGCTGCACTGATTCGGGCTCGTTTCCCGAAAGTGCCTCGTGATACGGCTACTCAATTAGCCAAAGTGGCCGAGGTGTTACGCTTGGCCGAACAGAAAGAAACGCTATCCGTATCCCTCTCGACTCGTCAGGTGCTGGATGCAGCGGCTTATATCCCGTTAGGGTACCGGTTGGATGAGGTGATCGAGCGGGTGATCCTCACGAACTACGTGATTACAGGGGAAGAGACGGTGGCTCGTTCCTTAATACAGACCCTTTGAACGTGTGGATATGGATTATCGACGGATAGAAGAGATATATGACGAGCAGTTTATCGACCGGGATTGGTGGGGAAATTTTCCCACGGCCCGAAATTTACTGGATCGGGATCTTGGAACCACGGATTTATTGAAATTGGTCCCGGTATGTGCGAGGATCGCTTTTCATGTCACGGGTGAGATTCCCAAAATGGTACTTTCCAACCGGGTCCCTAGTTTGTCGATGAATCCCAAGCATATTGCCCTAAATTTGAAATTATTGCGATTGGGCGTGTCGGACGAGACGAGAGTATTTGTCTTTTTCGGGTATTTCGTTCACGAGCTGGCACATCTGATTTACACGGGAAAAGATATTGCGGGATTGAGTGACGATGAATTGCGCTACACGCCGATGCACTATGATTTGATTCATTTCATCGAGGATCGGCGGGTGGAGTCGAAACTCGTAAAGGATTTTCCCGGTTATCACTATTATTTGTATGCGGCTCGCAAGCTAGAATTGGCAATGGGATTGAATGCCGTGGAACATTATATGGGATTTTATGGTGGACAGAGTGAAGATGGTGTACACCGGGGAATGGATGGTTCCGAGGCTTTGTATGATTATATCTGTTCTAAAATATTATACCCGAATCTTCTGGACGAGAGTAATTATATGCGGGAAGTGTTGTCTTTTCCTGGTAATGACGGGAAAGTCCGGCAAGTGAATGCGATCTTGAAATCGATTAAGGACTACGGGGAATTGACTTACAAGGAGGTTGTTTGGTACGCAGGAATGTTGACCGAATTGTTTCAAGAGAAGGAGATATGTCCGGATCATTTCTTTTTACAGGAGATGAAAAAGGCGATGAAGGGTATAGAGGATTTCAAGACGGACAGGCAGATTAAAATGGCTGAATCCGTTATTTGTGATTTGCGGAAAACGTTGAATCAAGAGCCTGTCTTTTCGACCCAGTTATACGTGAGCCCGGAACGGTCAAAGCTAGAATGGAAGGGAACATTAGGTGTTTGTGACCGAATCGAGGAGTTCGAGGCTGATGTAGCCGAGATTTCGGATGATTTATTGAACCGGGCAAAGGAACTGGCTGCCAAAATACAGTTGAGTCTGGCCATGTTCTCCGGGAAAATGGATCGAGCCCGGGTGATCTACGAGCAGGATTCCGGGGAGTTGGATGAGGATGAACTGTATCAATCCCGATATAACCGGAATATATTTTTTGAGGAAGTAATGGCTCCTTCGACTATTTTGGAAGTGGTTATCCTTTTGGATTTGTCAGGTTCGATGTGTACGGGAGACAAGATTCCCACGCAAATTGTGATCTCTTCTGCGTTGGCCTTGGCTTTCAACAAGTATCCGAACGTGGTGTATTATTCAATATATGGACATCGCTGTGGGGATGAGGGAATCGAAATTATTCGTTTCCACGATCGGGGGGAAAAACTACAACTGGGGAAATTATTTTCTCAACAAGCGTTAAATGCCAATGCCGATGGGTATGCCATGCTGTATTGTTTTGACAAGTTCAAGTCGGATACCAAGAATAAGTTGTTTTTCATGATTTCCGACGGGGCACCCTCAGCCACGGGATATGACGGGGAGGATGCCCGTGAACACGTGTGGGAAGTCGTGCGGGAAGGAAAGAAGAGGGGAATCGAAGTGCTGTCCGTGGGAATTGATAATTTCGAACAGGCGGATATGTATGAAGAGTTTATTCCTTATTCCGGTCCGGAAATCACGACGAAGATCTCTCAATGGATTCGTAAGAAATTCATGTCGATTGCGGATGACAACTCGTTTTAACTGTAATAAAAAACAGCATCGGGATGGATGCTGTTTTATCATTTCTTATTATAATCCTAATTTCTTACGTAATGCTTTCGGAATAGCATCTTTGTGAACCATGATTGCTACTGTCTGCAAGCGGCAGAATGGCTCGGACATATAAAGATAACCACCGAACGGGTTACGATCTTCTCCCCAAGAATTTTTGGTCTTATAGTAGATGGTACCATTCTGATCCTTTAACATACCAGTGATATGCATCAGGTGATCATCTGTTGTCTGGCGGTTATTAAAAGTGAATTGGCGTTTGTTGTCATCCACTTTCATTTCTGGAACGGGTGATTCGAAAGACTGCATTTTACGTTCCCGATCTTTTGCGCTAAGTGTGGTCCACTTGTCAATCTCGGCATTGATCATCTCTTCCGGATTGTTTGTCGGGAGAATGGCCAATCCGCTCGGGTGGCTGAAACCGTTGTGGCTTACGTCTCCATCCCAACATACGGAGTACCCGTTCTTCAAGGCATTGTTCATCACTTCCATTAATTCGTCAATCGGTAGATTATAGTAACGGGCGTGCATCCAGTTATCAGGAATTGTGAGTTCCACTTCTTCGTAGAAAGGATACATCTGGTAAGAAGTCAATTCCACGTAATCATTCAAATTTAAATCCAAGGATTCTGCAAAACTTTGCGGGGTATACTCTTTGCCCTCGTAAGTGAATGTTTCTGGGGTATCACCCAAGTAAGCCTCGATATATCTCATGAAACCTTTGGTCCATACGGGAGTAATTTGCCGGTTCGGATTTTTATTCACGGCATCAAGGATTCCTTGCAAAGCATCTACCATTTCTGCATGAATGTGGAAATCCCGTCCGTATTGTAATCCGGTATATACTTCTTCCGGGACAATTCCGTACTTTTTGATCATATCTATTACGTCGTGAGCTTGTCCGCCTTCGCTGAAGTTTGTCTTCCCGTGGAATTGAACGTAACGTAATCCTTTCTCGAAATAAGCGTTTTTAGCCACGTAAAGCTCTGCCAAATCATAAACAGGTTTGCCTTTACGTAGTAATTCGGATTCTAAAAATGAGAGAGTTGCGTAGTCCCAGCATGTTCCCACGCTTTGTTGATTCTTTACCGGGGTCGTTTTCAAGTCAACAACTGTTGTAAAGTTGTAGCCGGAACGAGGCCCGCCTTTTTGTGCAAACACGGTGGTACTGATGGAAACCAACAGAACAACCATGCATAAGAACGAATGTTTTATCATATCTGATTAATTTTGGTATTTTTACTTTGGTGGCGAAGTTAATTAAAATTTTGCATACACTAAAAATAATCTTTTATCTGCAAAATACGTGCTTTGTAGCAGATAATCTATATCTTTACCTTGTTTTTGTGGACGTGGGGAGAAATATACTTAAATATAAATTACTTTATTCATGAAAAAGAGCGTTATATTACTTTTGAGTGTTACCGCATTAGTAACGTCTTGTAAGGATGGTGCCAAGCAGGTGGCCAATCCATTGATGCAGAAGTTTGAAACCCCGTTTCAAGCTCCGCCTTTTGATAAGATAAAACTGGCGGATTACAAGCCAGCTTTCGAGGAAGGTATGAAACAGCACAAAGCTGAAATCGAGGCTATCGTGAATAACCCGGAAGAACCGACTTTCGAGAACACGATCGTGGCTCTTGATAAAGCCGGGGAGTTGCTGAATCAGACTTCATCAATATTCTTTAACCTGTACGAGGCAATGAAGAATGACGAAATGCAGCAATTAGCTATGGAAATCAGTCCTGCCGTAACAGCTCACGGGGATGAGATTAACATGAATCCTAAATTGTTTGCCCGGATCAAGGCATTGTACGACAAACGAGAGACTTTGGGATTGGATGCTCTGGCTTTGCGTACATTGGAACTGTATTACAATGATTTTGTGCGTGGCGGTGCAAATCTGAATGATGCCGATAAGGCTAAGATGATGCAGATTAATGGTGAATTGGCTAAGTTGAGTTTGCAATATGGTGATAACCTGTTGAAAGAGACAAATGCTTTCACGTTGGTTGTTGATAATGAGAAAGACTTGGCCGGACTTCCGGAAACTTCTATTGCCGCCGCCGCTGCCGAGGCTAAAGACCGGGGAATGGAAGGTAAGTGGGTTTTCACGGTTCAAAAGCCAAGTATGATTCCTTTCCTGACGTATGCTCAAAATCGTGATTTGCGGGAGAAGTTGTACAAAGGATATTATATGCGCGGGAATAATGACAATGCTAACGATAATAAGGCCGTGTTAGCTAAAATGGTGAACTTGAGAACAGAAAAAGCTAAGTTGCTGGGGTTTGACACTTATGCCGCTTACGTGGTAGATGTGAACATGGCCAAAACCCCGAAGGCTATCTATGATTTCATGGGACGTGTGTGGGAACCGGCATTGAAGGTTGCCAAACAGGAGTTGGCTGAAATGCAGGCTATTGCCACGAAAGAAGGAATGAAGTCTAAACTGGAAAGTTGGGATTGGTGGTATTATGCGGAGAAATTGCGAAAACAGAAATATGATTTGGACGAATCCGAGATGGCTCCTTATCTGAAATTGGAAAACGTGCGGGATGGAATGTTTGCAGTTGCCAATAAATTGTATGGAATCACCATGCATAAAAGAACGGATATTCCGTTATATCACCCGCAAGTGGAAACTTACGAGGTGAAAGATGTTGACGGAACTTCTCTCGGAATTTTGTATTTGGATTATTACACTCGTGCCAGCAAGTCAGCAGGAGCATGGATGACCGAATTCCGTCATTATACGAAAGTGAATGGACAGGAAGAAATGCCGTTAGTTTCCGTGGTTTATAATTTCTCTCCGGCCGTGGGGGATGCTCCCGTTTTGTTAAGTTGGGATGACACGGAAACGATGTTCCATGAATTCGGACACGCCTTACACGGATTCTTTACTCGTGGCGATTACCAGCGGATTGCGGGTACTATTCCTCACGATATGGTAGAGTTACCTTCACAGGTGATGGAGAATTGGGCGAGCGAACCGGAAGTGTTGAAAATGTATGCCAAACATTACCAGACTGGCGAGACTATGCCGGATGCGTTAATCCAGAAAATTCAGGAGAGCGGACATTTTAACCAAGGATTTGCGACGGTAGAATACGTAGCAGCGGCTTTACTGGATATGGATTGGTACTCTAATACAGAAGTGAAAGATTTTGATGTGAACGCTTTCGAAAAAGCCTCTATGGATAAATATGGTTTGATCAAAGAGATATTACCTCGCTATCGTTCCACGTATTTCTCTCACATTTTTGACGGTGGTTACAGTGCTGGATATTACGTGTATCTCTGGGCTGAAGTGTTAGACGCTGACGCTTTTCAGGCTTTCAAGTCTTCTGGGAATATTTATAACAAAGAGCTGGCAGCCAAGTTTAGAAAATATGTTTTGTCAGAAGGTGGGTATGCTGACCCTATGCAGCAGTATATCAAATTCCGTGGTCAGGAACCGTCGGAAGATCCTTTGTTGCATAAGAGAGGATTGAAATAACAGAAAAGTCCCTAAAGTTCGTAAGGTTTATGAATTTTAGGGACTTTATAAACTTATTGCGATGTGTGTGCGTGTATTTGTTCTTTTGCTTTGTTTATTATCTATACAGGATGGAAGGCTGTTTGCCGTGGTACGGGGAATTGATTCATTGGCTCGGAATGAAAAATGTGCTGTTGTAACAGGGGTCGTGTATGATGTACGAGGTGAGACGATGGCCGGGGTCAATATTATTGAAAAAGGAACGATGAACGGGGTAACTACCGATCGGGAAGGGAAATTCTCGCTTGAGGTAGATTTGCATGGAACGTTGATCGTCTCTTTTGTTGGCTATCGAACCCAGATCGTCCCGATTGACGGGAGAACCGATTTAGTTATCACATTGGAACATGATTATATTCTTTTGGATGACGTGATTGTCACGGCATTGGGATTGCAAAAGAAAGAATCGGCCTTGTCTTACGCTACAATCCAAGTGGATAAGGATGAATTAATCCGGGTGAAAGATCCGAACATGATCGTGGCGTTGATGGGAAAGGTGGCTGGAATGCAAGTGAACCGGAGTTCTTCGGGAATGGGTGGCTCCGTGAAAGTCGTGATGCGGGGAAGTCGATCCGTGGCCGGGAATAATCAACCGTTGTACGTGATTGACGGGGTACCGATGTTGAACGAAAGCAGTGAACAACCTTACACGGCTATAGGGGGAACGGCTGATGCGGGAAATCGGGATGCCGGAGATGGAATTTCTAATTTGAACCCGGAAGATATAGAGAGTATCAGCATCTTGAAAGGAGCTCCGGCTGCGGCTCTTTACGGGACACAGGCTGCCAACGGGGTTATTTTAATTACCACGAAGAAAGGATCGGCCGGGAAACAAGAGGTTTCTTTCACTTCCAGCGTGGCTTTTGACAAGGCGATGATGTTGCCGAAGTTGCAGAATCATTACGGGATGAGTGATGAAATCGAGAGTTGGGGGGAACGGGAGAATATAACCACGGGTAACCCGATACCCTCTTTTTTTCGAACGGGCGTGACAGCAATTCATTCTTTATCCTTCATGACGGGGAATGAACGAGTGCAAACTTACTTCTCGTATGCTAATACTACGGGGAAAGGGATTCTGGAGAATCATAAGTTGTCAAAACACAATATTAATCTGCGGGAAACAGCGACATTTTACGAGGGGCGTTTGAAAATAGACGGGAATGTGAATCTATTGAGCCAGCACGTGAAAAATCGTCCTGTTCCGGGTGGATTCTATATGAACCCGTTAGTTGGCCTGTATCGTTTCCCCCGGGGAATGGATATAACCGAATATAAAAAACATTTTGAAATATGGAATGAAGAACGGCATTTGAACGTGCAGAATTGGCATGCCCCGACAGAGGATTTCGAGCAGAATCCATATTGGATACAGGAGCGGATCATGAGCCGGGATCAACGAATACGGGCTATTGTTTCCCTCGCATTGAATTTGAAAATTGCAAATTGCTTTTCAGTTCAGGCCCGTGGAAACGTGGATTACGTGAACGATAAATTACGTCAAAAATATTATGCCTCGACGGCTCCCGCACTGGCAGGAAATAATGGGCGTTATATAGATTCTGGGAATGAACAGGTGCAAACGTACGGGGATGTGATTGGAACTTATAAAGGAAAGTTTTATGACTTTTCGCTGGATGTGTCTTTAGGGGCCAGTATTAACCGGAAAAAAGTCAATGAACTTCGATACGATTCGAAGACTGCCTCTTTGAAATTTGCTAATGTGTTTAATATAGCGAACATAAATATGAATACATCCGCCTATATTTCAGAGCAGATTGATGCCGTTCGGGAGATGCAGTCATTGTTTGTCACGGCACAAGTAGGGTTTCGAGATTATCTATTTCTAGATGTTTCAGCCCGGAATGATTGGAGTTCTACTTTAGCGTACACGACCAAGGAATCGAGAGGCTTTTTCTATTCGTCCGTTGGTTTTTCCTTGTTGGTGAACCGGGTGTTGAAATTACCCGAACAGGTGACGAGTGGTAAGGTGCGGGCCACGTGGAGTAAGGTGGGAAATGACATTCCCTTGTATATCACGAATCCCGTGGCTCACATTCTGGCTGGAGGGGGAATACAGGCATCAGATGCGGCTCCTTTTGAAGAGATGAAACCGGAGATGAGCTTGTCAATGGAGGTGGGAACGGAATGGAAATTCTTTGGCTCTCGTCTGCATGTTGACTTTACCTATTATCAGACACATACCAAGAATCAGTTTTTCAAATTGCCGGCAAAAGATGGTGATGAGTATGCCTATCGTTACGTGAATGCGGGAAATATTCAGAATACAGGTGTCGAGTTGATGATCGAGGGTACTCCGGTTGAGATTAAAAATTTCAGTTGGAAAACAGGAATAAATTACGCTTTCAACAAAAATAAAGTGGTTCGTTTGCACGCCGAGTTACCCGTGTTTCAATACGGGCCTTATGGTTTTTCATCCAGTTATGCGATGAAATTGAAGAAAGGCGGATCTTTCGGGGATATATACGGTAAAGCGTTCAAGCGGGATGCTGACGGGAAAATTCTTTACGAGACGAATGGAGAACGTCAGGGATTACCGATGATAGAAGGAGATGGGAACACGGTGAAAGTGGGAAATGCTAATTCGGATTTTACATTGGGATGGACGAACTCTTTCTCTTGGAAGGGATTGGTGTTGAGTTTGTTGGTTGATGGTCGGTACGGGGGAAAAGTCTTGTCGCAAACACAGGCCGATATGGATATGTACGGGGTGACAAAAGTTACCGGGGATGCACGGGACAGGGGGTACGTGATGCTGGAAGGAGAGAAGATTACTAACGTGAAAGGATTCTACAAGTCTGTCGTCGGGGGACGTGCCGGGGTGACGGAATATTATATGTATGATGCCACTAATTTCCGTTTGCGGGAGTTGGCCTTGGGGTATACCTTCCCGAAACGCTGGATGGAGGCGACGAAGTTTTTCCGGGATGTTCAACTGGCTTTTACTGCCCGAAATTTGTTTTTTATATACAAGGAAGCACCTTTTGACCCGGATCTGATTCTTTCCACGGGGAATGATAACCAAGCGATAGAAGTGTACGGTATGCCCACCACGAGAAATATGGGATTCTGTTTACGTGTCATGTTTTAACTGGAAGAAAGAATGAGAGGTTTAATCTATACGATAATGGGGTTGATGTTCGTCTCTTGCACGGGACGTTTCAGGGACTTGAACACGGATGAGACGGGGATCACGGAAGAGGATATGCAAGTCGATCTGAATCACTTGGGAATACCGTTAAACGTGATTCAGCAGGGAATCTATTTTAACTATGATTACGGGAAGGGGAAGAATTGGCCTTATCAGTTGATGCAGAATTTGAGTGCCGATATGTTTAGCGGGTACATGCACGATTACAAACCTTTGAATGGGGGAAGTCATAACTCCGATTATAACTTGCAAGACGGGTGGAACGGGACATTGTGGGAGAATACCTATGCGTACATCATGCCCCAGATTAAGCGACTGGAGGATTCTACCCGGTTAAAATATCCTGCCGTCTATGCTGTCTCTGAAATATTGAAAGTGGAAGTGATGCATCGGGTTTCCGATTACTATGGTTCTATTATCTATACAAGTTTCGGAAATAAAAAAATGATTTACCAGCCGGATTCGCAACAGGATGTCTATTATCATTTTCTGGATGATTTGAAGACGGCGGTGGGAATACTGGAAAAGTACGTGAATTTAGCTGGTTACACACCTGAATTTTCCCGTTTCGACTTGTTGTTGGATGGTAAGGTCGAATCGTGGATTCGGTTTGCTAACTCGTTGCGTTTGCGTCTAGCAATTCGGATGGCAATGGCCGATCCGGATAGAGCCCGGCAAGAGTTCGTGAACGCTTTCGCTGATCCCCACGGGGTTTTTGAAGAACCCACGCAACAGGTGGCCGTGACGACAGACGATGAATATAGTAACCCGTTGGGTGAGATTAACCGGGTGTGGGGTGAGGTGTATATGAACGCATCCATGGAATCCATTTTGAATGGTTTTGATGATCCCCGGCGTGAGGCTTTTTTCGAGCCTTGTCCCGATGATGTTTTTTTGCCGGATCGGGATGGGCGGGATTCGGTTTGTATCCCCTTGAAAGGGCTGTACCGGGGAATCCGTCAGGGAACCATGTTTGCCCACACGCTTTATTCCGCTTTGTCGAAAATATACGTGAATGTCCAGACGAAACCAATTCTGATGACGGCAGCCGAGGTCTGGTTTCTGCGGGCGGAAGCCGCTTTGCGGGGATGGACAACAGAGAACCCCGGAATTTGTTACGAACAGGGCATCCGGTGTTCATTCTCCCAGTGGCAGGTGGCCGGCGTGGAAACTTATTTGCAGAGTGATTGTCGGGCGGCTGATTTCGAGGATGCCTTTACCCCCGGAAATAATATCAAGGCTCGTTGTCTGGTTTCCCCTCGCTGGGATGATGCCGCTTCTGACGAGATGAAACTGGAACGGATTATCACGCAAAAATGGCTGGCTGTTTTCACGGAAGGTTGCGAGGCATGGGCAGAACAACGAAGGACTGGTTACCCGAGATTATTCCCCGTACGGTATAACAATAGTCGTAACGGGTGTGTTGACACGGAAAAGATGATTCGTCGTCTGAATTATCCCTCTTCTATTCTTGATAGTGATAACGGACAATACGAGATGTTGGTCGATGCCTTGGGTGGTCCGGATCATGCCGGAACTCCATTGTGGTGGGATACTGGACGGAATTTTTAGCTACCTTGTTTATTGCGGCAAGAGAAAAAGATATAAAATTTTAGGCCATAAAATCGAAACTTTATCGAGTTCCTTTCGTTTCTATAAGTGTTGAAAACGAAATAAAAACGAACTTTTAAATATTTATAGTTATGATGAAAGGAAATATCGGTTTAAATGCTGCAATGATTAAATCCAGCAAAACCATTTTGAATAACCTGTTGGCTGACCATTTTGTTTTACTTGCTAAAACTTGGAATTACCACTGGAATATGAAGGGCCCGAGTTTCAGGTCTTATCACGTTTTTTTGGAAGATCTTTACAACGGCTTGATTGAGGATATAGATAACATTGCCGAGCGTGTTCGTGATTTGGACGAACGTCCTATCGGTTCCTTGAAAGGATGCTTGGAACATAATCGCATTAAAGAACAGGATGAAGAAAAGGCCTTGCCTGATGCCAAGGGAATGTTAACCGCTTTGTTGGATGACAATGCCGAGTTAATCCGTCAAATTCGTGAAGATTTGGAAACCATGGAGAAAGAAGAGTCAAAGGACTTCGGGACATCCAATTTCTTGGAAGATATGATTGAGAAGAAAGAAAAAGTAACTTGGATGATCCGGGCCCATTTGGAATAGGGATAGATTTTTTTGTTATTAGTGAATGGAATGGATTGCTGTGATGGTGATCCCTTTTGTTTTGTGTATAGTAACCTTCTAATCCGATGTTTTTGTATCTTCGTGGCGAATAATTATACGAGATGGAAGATAGAGAGATTAGCGATATATTGATTCGTTGGTACGAGGAGAACAAGCGGGATTTACCGTGGCGAAGAACTTCTGATCCTTACTTGATCTGGATTTCGGAGATCATCCTTCAACAGACCAGGGTGGTGCAGGGGTTGGAGTATTTTAACCGATTCACGGAACGATTTCCCGACGTGGCGGCTCTTGCCATGGCGGATGAGGACGAGGTGATGAAGTATTGGCAGGGGCTAGGGTATTATAGCCGGGCTAGGAACCTTCATGCGGCAGCCCAACAGATCATGAATGATTTTGATGGTGTTTTTCCCCGTACACGAGAAGAGGTTCTTTCGTTGAGAGGAATTGGTGATTACACGGCTGCTGCCATTTGTTCTTTTGCCTACCGATTACCCTATGCAACCGTGGATGGGAATGTTTTCCGAGTATTGGCCCGGTTGTTTGATGTAGATTTACCGATTGATGTGGGAGAAGGGAAGAAGTATTTTACGGCATTGGCCCAATCCCTGTTGGATGAACGTCGTCCGGATTTGTTCAACCAGGCGATGATGGAGTTCGGGGCGTTGCAATGCGTGCCTAAGTCACCGGATTGTGAGTGTTGTCCTCTAAACGGGAAGTGTTTGGGATTGGCAGTCCGACGAGTGGAACGATTACCAGTGAAAAGTGGGAAGACTGCGGTGAAACCTCGTTATTTTAATTATTTGTATATACATGGGCAAGGTATGACCCTTTTATCCAAGCGAACGGGGAATGATATTTGGCGTAATCTCTACGAGTTTCCGTTAATCGAAACGGAGCGTGCGGTTACGTGGGAGGAATTGTCCGGTATGGCTGTTTTTCAAGAGTTATTTGATGGTATCGAAAAAGTTGAAATTACCCGGGAGTACGTGGCGAAAAAACATGTCTTGTCTCATCGAGTGATATACCCTGTATTTTATGAAATTCGGGTCGATTCTTTTTCGGAGAGTATGGGGAAATATTTGAAAGTACCCGATAATCGGGTGGGAGAATATGCTGTCTCCCGATTAATTCAGTCATATCTTGAAGTGCGGGATGGTTTGTTGTTTTAAGAAAAAGTTCATTGTTTGTCGATCCCTGTTGAAAAAAGTTTATTTTTGCACTAATGCGAAAAAGTGATCGAGATATATTGGATGTGTTCGTGAAGAACCGTAAAGAAGGGGTTCGAATGTTATTTGATCGATATTATCGGCCTCTCGTGCTGTACGCGGGAAGTTTGATTGATGACGATACGATGGCAGAAGATCTCGTTCAGGAATTTTTCGTGCGTTTATGGGAAGATGATTATTTGAAGCATATCGAGGGAAAGGCTCTTAGTTCTTATCTTTTTTCTTCTGTTCGCAATAGTTGTTACACTTACACGCACAAGAAGGACGTGTTGCGTATGCGAGTGGATTACACGGCTATTGATATAGCTGCAGACACGGCTACCGTGTTGAACCAAGAAATCGTGGATCGGGTGATGGCTGTTATCGGTCGGATGCCTGAGCAAACGAGAAAAGTGGTGGATTGTGTTCTGATGCGGGATATGAAATATCAAGATGCGGCAGATGAGTTGCAAGTGTCCTTGAATACTGTGAAAACGTTGTTACGTAACGGGATGCGTATATTACGAGAAGAATTGAAGGGAGACGAAGAGTTGATTTTGTTGCTTATCATGTCTCGGAATTTAGGTGATTAAGTTATCCATTCATTTATTATTGTTCGAGAATAGTCAACCTTTTCGTTATGGTTGCTCTACCCTTTCGCTATCTCATAAACACACCATGAACATTGCAACTACATAACATGAATACTGATGGGTGTATATGCTCCGTTCGGGTTATGTAGGAATTTTGTAGCTGCCTGCGGGAAGGGATAGAGAAGGGATTAGTAGGGTATGGCTCATCCCTGTTTTTAAGAATGTATTTATTAGAATTAATTTTGCTTTTGATTTAAAAAAAAACGTGTTTCCATTCACCCGTTTTGATTTTTATTTAGTCCTACTTGTAAAAAATGAAAATAGATATGGCTATTTCAGATTACATGGAAGATTTGATTTATCGAGTGCTGGCAGGCGAGGCGGACGAGGTAGAACGGAAGGAGTTCGAGGCGTGGTTACGGGAAAATGATGAACACCGTGTCTTTTTTGAAAAAATAGAACGGGCTTGGTACACGGGGAAATATGCGGCCCGGTGGAAAAACGTGGAGATGAGTGCCGCATGGAAGGCCGTGGAACACGGGCGGGAACAGAGACAAAGGCGTCGATTCAGACGGATCGGGTGGGGAGTGGCAGCGAGCGTGGCGGTGTTGGTCGGAATAACATGGATTGTGGGACAGAGAGAAGAAGGATCCCTTGTTTCGGTTGTGGCTCAATCTTCGGTGGTAAAACCGGGTGAGGCGAAAGCTCGCTTGGTGTTATCATCAGGGTTTGAGGTTGAGTTGGGATGTGTAAATGGAGATACAATTAATGAAAAGGGGGGGCCGATTCTGAACGGGAAAGAGTATATTGATTATAGTAAACAGGAAAACACCTTGCAGGGAGATGTCGTGTATAACGAGTTGATTGTTCCGCCGGGAGGAGAGTACCGACTAGTGCTGGCTGATCGTACGGTAGTTTATATGAATTCCGAATCTCGATTGAAGTATCCGGTGATGTTTGGCGGGAAAAATCGCATGGTGGAATTGGAAGGAGAGGCGTATTTTGAAGTCTCCAAGGATGAAGATCATCCTTTTATTGTGCGTACGGAACGTTTGGACGTGACGGTGTTAGGTACAGGATTTAACGTGATGGCCTATAAGCAAGATCCCCGGACAGAGGTTACCTTGGTAAAGGGAAAGGTGGATGTAAGAAGAGGGGAAATTAACGAGATATTGACACCTAGCCGACAATTTGTGATGAACAACGAGAATCAAGAGTATGAGGTGAAGACTGTAAATGTGGCTACTTACGTGGACTGGAAGGACGGGGTGCTCAATTTTGACGGAATGCCGTTGGAAGAGTTGGGAGATAAACTGGGACGTTGGTATGAAGTGAAGTTTTTCTTCACGAAAGAGAGCTTGAAACGGTTGAAGTTTTCGGGTGCTTTTAAGAAATATAACGAGATTGGTTACATACTTTCTTTAATCGAGGCAACGACCAATGTTACTTTTAAAATCAATAAAGATGTGATTGTTGTTAATGAAAAATAGAGAATAGGATTACTTCTGGGGAATAAAAATACCGGAAAGTGTTAGGACCACGATCCGGTAATCACTCCCGAAGAAGTATTTAAGTATCACTTAATTTACAAATGTATGAAAAAAAGTAATGTCTTGTGGCTTGTTTTGTCAAAAAATAAGCAGCAACAATTATCGAAAATTATGAAATTGACTTGGATTTTTTGCGTCTGTTTCGTGTGTTCTCTGTCTGCGAACGTGATGTCGCAGCAGAGGGTGAACATGAATCTTGGGAAAACGTCAATTAAAACGGTTTTTGAGGAAATTCGACGGCAAACGGGAAAGATCATTATCTATAATGATGATCGTTTAGGCTTGGAACGGGTGGTGAAGGCTGATTTTAAAGAGGCAGATGTACGGGCCGTGCTAGATAAGGTGTTGGCCGGTAGCGGGATGACCTATCGTTTCGTGGATGATTATATCGTTATTGTTCCCGAGGTGAAGGCAATGCGGGATAGTACGGTGAAACAATTCCAGATAAAGGGAAAGGTGACAGATAAAAAGGGAGAGGTGATTCCTGGGGTAACGGTACGTCTGGATAGCACAAGTTTAGGTGCCGCAACGGACGTGAACGGGGAGTTCTCGCTGACGTTATCTATGGACAAGGGAACACTTGTTTTTTCCTTTATTGGGATGAAAACGCGGAAGGTGAAGTACACGGGCCAAAAATATCTTAACGTGGTGATGGAGGAAGATGCTTTGGAAGTGGAAGAGGTTGTTGTCAATGGTTATTTTTCCAAGAGCAAGGAAAGTTTCACGGGTAACGTGGTTTCCGTGAACAAGGAGGAGTTGGCCAAGGTGTCGTCTAGTAATCTGATTAGTGCTTTACAGGTGTTTGATCCTTCTTTCCGGTTGCGCGAGAATGTTGACATGGGATCGAATCCGAATAGTTTACCTGATTTTCGTATTCGTGGTAATTCTGGTTTTGGAGTGGAAGGCGTGTCTGAGGCCACGTTTAGGAATGACCCGAATTTACCCACTTTTATTTTGGATGGTTATGAGGTCGATGTAGAAAAAATCTTTGACTTGAATATTGACCGGATCGAGAACGTGACGATTTTAAAGGATGCTTCGGCTACAGCTATTTACGGTTCCCGGGCGGCGAATGGGGTCGTGGTGGTAACGACGAAAGCTCCGGAAGAAGGAAAGTTGAGAGTGTCTTATAATATGAATATGGCGATCAATGCTCCGGATTTGTCTGATTATAATTTGATGAATGCCAGGGAAAAATTGCAGGCAGAGTTGGATGCCGGGTTGTATGATTCGGATGATCTTTATTCCCAGCAGTTGCTACGGATGGATTATGCAGAGCGTTTGGAACGAGTGAAGAAAGGGGTAAACACGTATTGGTTGTCTCAACCTTTGCATGTTGCAGTCGGACATAAACATTCCTTGTATGTAGAGGGGGGGGACCAGAGCGTGCGTTACGGAATTGATGTGAATTACCAGGCTAATCCGGGAGTGATGAAAAAATCTTCGAGAGATCGGTTCGGGATCGGTTTTCTGCTTTCTTATAATTTGAATAATAAGTTGTTGTTTAGAAATAAGTTGAGCGTGGATAAGGTGAAAGCGAAGGAATCACCGTATGGTTCTTTCAAGGATTATGCCAAGGCGAACCCGTATGATCAGATTTATGATGAGGATGGAAATTTGATTAAATCATACCAACCGCACGTAAGTACGAGTAACCGTTTCTTGAATCCATTGTACGAATCAACATTGAATCATAAAGATAACACAACGTACACGGAGTGGACGGATAATTTTGATTTTGACTGGTTTATCAGCGAACATTTCAGATTGAAAGCCAGAGTGTCGTATTCGGAGCGTACGGACAAGCAAGAAAAATTTACAGATCCGGAATCAGCGATTTACAATGAATCAGATTATCAAGACGGAGAAGGAATTTTGAAGAGGGGGGAGGCATATAGTTTCCAAGAGAAGAGTTCTAACTTGGATATGAACATGGTGTTCAGTTATAACCAGCAGTTGGGTAGTCATTTTTTGAATGCCGTGTTGGGAGGTAATGTTATTGAGACTCGGTTTGAAAACGAATCATATAGCGTGATCGGTTTCCCGTCGGGTAGTATGGATTACATCTCTTTTGGTAAGGAGTTTAAAGATTTAACCCCGGAAGGAAGTGAGGGATTATCCCGTTTGGTTGGTTTGTTTGTAAACTTGAATTATACTTGGAATAATATTTATTTGCTGGATTTATCTGGCCGTTTGGATGGATCGTCAAAATTCGGTTCCAAGAAGAGATATGCCCCGTTCTGGTCGGCAGGTATTGGTTGGAACGTGCATAATGAAAAATTCTTTGAAGGGTTGAAGGGAGTAATCAATCATTTGAAACTTTCTGCGAATGTGGGGGCTACCGGTAAAGCTTCTTTCGAAGCATACGAGGCTCAGGATGTGTACGAGTATTACAAGGGACAATGGTATGCCGGAGGTTTGGGGGTGATCATGAATAACATGGGAAATACAAACCTGCAATGGGAAAAGACACATACGTTTGACGGGAATTTTGAAATCCAGTTTTTAAATGGATTGGTCAGTGCTAATATGAACTATTACGTGAAGACAACGAAAGATTTGCTTGCGGATATTACTTTACCGCCTTCTTCAGGTTTTGAAAGTTACAGGGATAATCTGGGAGAGCTGGAAAATAAAGGATATGAAATTTCGTTGAGAGGTTTCTTGGTGCGGGATAAGGATTTAGTCGTGAATGTTTTCGGATCGATCGCACATAATAAGAACGTGATTAAAAAGATTTCCAATTCATTGGAAACGTACAACAAGAAAGTGGATGATGAGCAGGATAATTATGAACCGGGATGGGGAGAAGCGATGGAGACAGCCAAACCTCAGGTGCAATTTAAAGAGGGACAGTCAACCACGGCGATTTATGCGGTAAAGTCTCACGGAATAAACCCGATGAACGGGAAAGAGGTGTTTGAGGATTTGAAAGGTAACCTGACTTACGAGTGGAGTGCAGCCAACAAGATCGTGTGCGGGGATACGGAACCCAAGGTTTCGGGTGCTTTTGGTGCCAATGCGGACTGGAAAGGGTTTAATATTAATGTTAGTTTCTTGTATCAATGTGGAGGACAAGTGTATAACCAAACACTCGTAGACCGGGTGGAGGATGCAAATTTGAGTTGGAACGTGGATCGCCGGGTGTTGAAAGGCAGGTGGAAAGAACCGGGAGATCACACTTTCTTTAAAGATATTAAGAATCGGGATCGGACGGAGGTTTCTTCTCGCTTTGTTCAGGATGAGAATGTGTTACAATTTAAATCATTGTCATTTTCTTATTCTTTCCCAACAGAATTGATTCAAAGATGGAGCTTGGAACGATTGAAGTTGACGTTCCAAATGGAGGATATTTTCAGAATATCTAACGTGAAACGGGAACGAGGTCTGGATTACCCGTTTGCCAGAATTTTTAACGTGGGATTACAGGTTCAATTTTAATCCTGTAGAAATGTAAAATAATGGATGATATGAAAAAGAGAATATTGATTATTTTTACGTTATTCGTGTTTGCTTTGACGAACAGCAGTTGTGATAGTTGGCTGGATGTGACCCCGCAAGCACAAGTGAATGCAGAGAAATTGTTTTCTAAACCCAAAGGGTTCGAGAATGCCTTGTATGGTATATATACCTCGATGACGGATGCATCTTCGTATGGAACGCACATGACGTTCGGGTTGATGGATGTGTTGGCCCAGTATTATGATGTTTACCAGGACAAGTATCACTTTCTTTACGAGGCATCCCGGTATAATTACAAAAATTCGAATTCTCAAGATGTGATTAAGAATTTGTGGTTAAAGAATTACAATAGTATTGCGAATTGTAATGTTTTATTGGATTACTTGAGTGAGAAGTCCCCCTCGTTTTTTGAAGGTGAAGAGTATAAGTTTTTGGTTGCGGAAACGAAAGCATTAAGGGCTTACTTACATTTCGACTTGTTGAGAGCATTTGCCCCGTCATGGAAGGAGAATTCAGAGGCTTTGTGTTTGCCTTATGCCGATAACTTCACGGACCGGGTGCATGGTCAAAAAAAGACGAGCGAGATAGTTCGATTGATTTTGACAGATCTTGATAGTGCCCGGACGATGTTAAGTACGGTTGATCCGGCCCGGGAAGAGGGTTTTAAGGATATGTATAACCATTATGTGACAGAAATCGGGAACGATTTTACAACAGCCCGGGCGTATCGCATGAACTATTGGGCAATTACTGGGTTGATGGCTCGTGTGTATCATTACATGGGGGATGAAAGGGCTTACACGTATGCCCAAGAAGTTATCCAGGCCGGGAAAGATGGGTTCTTCCCTTTTACCGAGGAAAGTGCAGTGAGTGCTCCTTTGAAGAGTCGGGATGTCGTCATGCAAAACGAGATTCTGTTTGCATTGAATTATGCCGGTATTCATGATTTGTGGTACTCTTATGACGCCTCTCAAGATAATTACTACACGATAAATGATGTTACTTCCATTTATCCTTCTTCTGATGATTTTCGGAAGGAATATTTGGTAATTACGAATAGTAATGGGTATGATATATCGGTTAAATATGCGGATGTGGATTCTGAAAATGGCGGGAAAGTTCCGATGATCCGTTTGTCTGAAATGTATCTGATTGCTGCGGAGAGCGGTTTTAATGCCCATAAAGATGTTGCCATCGGTTTGCTTGAAGAACTGCGTAAAAACAGGGGAATAGCCGAGGAAATTTCAACAACGATTACTTACGATAATTTCGTGAAGGAGTTGACGAGAGAGGCTCGTCGGGAATTTATAGGGGAAGGTCAGTTGTTTTATTGGTATAAACGTTTGGGCTTACCGGTTGATCAAGGGAGTACCACGATAATGCTTGAACCGTCTCAATTCTGTTTGCCGTTGCCGGCTACGGAAGTAGAGTTCGGCGGGCGTAAGGAAGATTATTTAAATAATAAGTAGTAGATTAATATTTGGCTATGAAAATATTATATGTAATTATCATGATGTTGTTCCTTGGAATGGTGTCATGTTCGGAAGATAACCTGAAAGGGTATTCCAGTAGTAACTATATACAATTTGATAAATTGTCAAAAGATAGTACCGTTTTCTCGTTTGCTTATGATGAGACGCTGGAATCGGGAACGGTAGCTTTGAAATTGGTGATGATTTCTCCTCTGGTTGATCGTGACCGGAAGTATAACGTGAAGTTTTTGCAGGATGAAAGTTCTGCCCAAGCCGGGGTGGATTTTAAAATGCCAGCAGAAGAACAGGTGATTGCAGCAAATGATTCGGTTGCTTATCTGAATGTTATTGTAAAGAGAAATAAAGCACTTAAAGGGAGTGCGATAGCCGTTTTCGAAGTGCAGGCATCAGATGATTTTATGCCGGGAATTGAGGCAAATCGGAAAGGGCGGATTTTTATCACGAATCAATTAACTCGTCCGGGGTGGTGGAATGACTGGCACGAGGCGAACGGGTTGGGTACTTATTCGGACTTGAAATACCAAACTTTTATCCGGGAAATCGGGGTGACGGATATGACGTTAGAGGCTGACGGGGGAGAGATGAATTACTCGACGATGCGGGCTTACGTGCTGCAATTCAAATATTGGTTGCAGGAACATCCAACTGAAGATGAGGATGGTAGTTTGATGAAAGTGGCAATGAGAGGTTAATATTTAAAGATGAAGTTATGAAGAGATTATTTGTATATATCATCACGGTAATGGCGTTGTTCATTGCCGGATGTTATGAAGATAAAGGGAATTATGACTATGATACCGTGCCGCAGGTTTCTGTGAGTGGTATAGAGAAAAGTTATGATTTTTACGTGGGTTCACAGGAAACGATTACCCCGACGGTGACCTGGACAAATGGTAAGCCGGATAAGGTTTCTTATGCTTGGAGAATAAACAATAAGGTGGTTTGCGAGGAAGAAAGTCTGAATTTTGTTGTGGGTGACCTTCCCGTGAAAACCGGATTGTATGCCGAGTTTACGATTACGAATGAGGATTTAGGTGTAGAGTATATCAACCGTTTTAACGTATCGGTTTATTCCACGTATTATTCCGGATGGATGCTTTTGGCGGATAAAGGTAACGTTTCCGAGTTGTCCTATGTTCGGGATGATGGAGGGCTTTACACGGATGTTTATAAAAGCGTGAACGGGACGGATTTGGCCGGAGGTGCTTGTGCTTTGATGGAACATTGGCTGCCGACGTCAGAAGAGATCGGACAGATTTTCGTGGCTTGTCAGGATGGACCAGAGTATTCTGTAGAATTGGATGGAAACACGTTTAGTAAAATGATTGCCACGAAAGATGAGTTCGTGGGGGATGTTCCCAAGGATTTTAAACCTATGAGAATGAATTGCGTGACGAATTATGATTATCTTATCAGTAATGGTAAATTGTATGTGCGTAATATTCAAGCATCATATAATGCTCTTTATCAGGATGGTCTGTTCCCAAATTTTCCTTATCCGGGTGATTATGAATTAACGAATCTGGGAATTCGGGGAAACTTGCTTTTTAGTAATGATATTATCTGTTTTGATAAGAAAACTTCAAGTTATATGTTGGTGCGAACCGGAGAAATGAAACGATTTGATTATACGAATGATTCGGAAAAGGCGTTTGTTCCTTACGATATGGGAAAAACGGTGCTGGATGGAGGACCAATCTCGACGGCAACCCCGACGGATGAATTCCTGACTGTTCTGAAATCGAATTCGGAAAACAAGGCGTACGTGCAGAAGTTCCGGTTCTCCGGATGGGGAGCGAAAACCTATCGCTCGATCTCGGAGGTGGAGTTTCCTGATCCTTCAATCATCAATGAGAATACGAAATTCGCTGTTTGCCAGAATCGTCCTTACGTGTATATCGCATCAGGTAACGTGCTGTATGTTTATAATCACAAGGATAACACGGTAAAGCCATTACGTTCTGATTTTGGACGGACAATTCGGGATATTGCTGTTTGTCCCACGAATTACGAACGTTTGGGTATTGCTTTGGAGAATGCGGATGACACGTCGAAGAGTGATTTTATGGTACTAGATGTATCGGTCGTAGGGGATGGAAAAACTCAGGAAGGAATGGAATTTATCGGGAAGTTCGGTCGTGTGGTGGATTTAATTTATAAGATAGGTAATCAGTGGGATACTTATTAATAAATTAGTTTTCTCCCGTCAAGCGGGAGAAAACTTTTAATGTATAGGTGATGAAAGTATGTAGAAATATATGGCTATTGATTAGCTTGTTATGCCTGTTTTGTGCATGTAAAGAACGTGAACATGATTGTTTCACGATTTCCGGGGTGATGGAGGGATTGCCTAGAGGTGTTGTGAAGTTGTACACGAATCCGCCGGGAAATGTTTTACTGGATAGTTGCGAGGTGAAAGATGGGAAGTATTTTTTGGAAGGGAAGATCACGGAGCCTCAAGTCGGTTTGTTATTTTTTGACATGGAACCGCAATACCAGCGATTGGGAGCCTCAATGGTGGCAATATTTATAGAACCGGAGGATATGAAGGTGTATAGCGAATTGAATGACGTGAAAAAAACGTTGAAGTTTACTTCTGCCCCAATTAATGAAGATATTCAAAAGTATAATGTTTATTTGAAGTCTTTACCAGAGAAACAAATGGTTGTAGAGCTTAATGGCAAAATCCAGATGGCTTTTTCCGAGGCTAGAATGGAAGAAGTGCGGGAGATGAGTCGAAAGCGAGATTCGTTGCAAATGGTGATTATTGACCGGTTGTTTGCTTTTGAGCCGGGAGTTTCTAAAAGTCAGGCAGCAGCTTATTTGGTGGCTCAATTGTCCGCATCTTTGGATGTTGTGCAAAGAGGGAAGATAGTGGAAAAGTTTGATCCGAGTTTTACTGATTCTTATTATCTGAACGGAATGCAGGAAAGCGTGGAGCGGGAAACGGCTTTACAGCCGGGAAAAGCCTTCCCAGATTTTCAGGTGTTTGATAAAGATGGTAGGAAGTACACCTTGGCTGATTTCCGGGGAAAATATTTATTTGTTGAATTTAGTGCATCCTGGTGTGGCTGGTGTAAAAAAGAGATTCCTTTTATTCGTAAAGCATATCACGCTTTAAAAGATAAAAATGTTGCTTTTGTAACGATGATGATGGATGATCGGAAAGAGGCTTGGTTACATGAGATCAAGGAGTATAATATCGAGTGGTATTGTTTGTCTGATCTGAAAGGGATGAAAAACAGTCCTTTGGCTAAGGCTTATAATTTGGGAGGAATTCCAGATTCTTTCGTGGTTGATCCGGAAGGGCGAATCGTGTGTCGGGACTTGAGGGGGAATGAAGTATTGGAGACATTATCTACATTGTGTAATTAATGGAATAAGGTATGTATAAGATATTAATCGGTTTGTTTTTATCTGTATTGTGCTTGCAGGCAAAATGTCAAATGCAATTTGATGAGGGAAGTTTCTCGGAGGTTCTGGCAAAAGCAAAACAGGAAAAAAGGATGGTGTTTATGGATTGCTACACGAGTTGGTGCGGTCCTTGTAAAATGATGGTACAGGATGTTTTTAGCCAGGAAGACGTGGGACAATTTATGAATACACGTTTTGTGAATGTTAAATTGGATATGGAAAAAGGAGAGGGGCGGGAATTGGCTAAGAAGTATCAAGTGAAGGTTTACCCAACTTTTTTGATCTTGAATGAAGATGGAGAGGTGATTCATAAAATGGTGGGAGGAATGAAAGCAGAGGAATTTTTACAAAATGTGCAAAATGGCATAGGGGAACATTCTTTGTATTCTTATGAGAAGAGATATGCCGACGGGGAGCGTGATCCGCAATTCGTGTATAGTTATATAGAGACTTTGGCTAGGGCTTTTATGAAAGAACGAATGGAAGAGGTGTTGCACGAATATTGGGGAACATTGACGGATCAAGAGAAGAGTTGTAAAGAAAATTGGATGCTCGTGAAACGATTTGTGAAGAATCCGGCGTTACCGGAGTACAAGTATCTTTTGGAGCATAAGAAGGATTTTGATGCGGCGGTTAGTAAAGATAGCGTGGATCGTAAAATATATGATGATTTGTTCCCGTTGATTGTGAATGATTGTAACGAAATTATTTTTCATGATAAAGTAAATGCAGCTCAACTTTTAGAAACTTATGAGGTATGTGTTACTCGATCGGGAATTGCTGGACAGGATTATCTGTTGGATATAGTGGAGTTTACCAAAGTTTTTTTGTCCGGTGATTTGAAGAAGGCATTGAAAATGTATGATAAGAAGTTTTCCCGTTTAGATAGTGATGCTCGTTTTGATGTAACTTTACAGTTGAATGGAATGTTGATTCGTAAGGGAGATGCAAAAATGTGTAAGCGAGGATTGGAATTGATCGAGAAAACGATGAAAGATTGTGGATGGTCGGTGGATAATCCTTTGTTTGCAGCCGTGGTTTCCGGATTGAAAGATAAATTTAAAGATGATAAAGATGAATAGATTATTGATTTTGTTGATAGGATGTTTGTGCTGTTTTTCGTGTGTATCCAAAACAGATGGTTTTAAGGTAAAAATGCATTTGGAAAATGCTTCAGAGTGTGAGATATTCGTGAGTGAAAGGGTCCCGAATCCTACTCAGTGGTATATAGATACCTTGAAGTTGAGGGATGGCCAAGTGGTTTATACGGGTAAGGTGGATTACCCTCGTTTGGTTTCTTTCATTGTTAAAAAAGGAGAAGATGATTTCGTGGGGTCTTTTAGTATATTTTTGGATAATAGTGAAGTTGAGGTTCGTGGGGATTTTAATAATTTGACGAATTTAACGATTAGTGGGAGTAAAACACATGATGAATTTGTTGCCATAGAAAAGAATGGACAGAAATTTATGAAAGAGTATGGCAGAATCGGTTACGACCGGAGTAAGGCGTTTAAAGATAACCGGGCTTTATATGATTCTTTAGCAGAACCTTACAAGCAGGCTTATGATAAGGTGGTGGATTATATTTTGAATCTTCCGGGGTATGCTCATAGTGAGGTGGCTCCTTATTTTGTTTCCGAATACATTCATGCTGATAATCTTCCCTTGATGGAAAAAGCGTTGAATGCTTTTGATGTTTCTCTAGCCGAGAATGCGTATCTCGCTAATTGCCGGGCAAAATTGGAGAAGGAAAAACGGGTGCAACCGGGAGTTATGGCATATGATTTTGCGTTGGAGGATTTGGAGGGGAATGTGTATAAATTATCTGATTACAGGGGAAAATACGTGTTGCTGGAGTTTAGTGCATCGTGGTGCGGATGGTGTAAATTGGAGATACCTTTCCTTGAAACAGTTTATAAGAGTACGCAAGGTAAGAATTTTGTCATGTTCACGATTAATCTGGATGACGAGCGAGGGAAATGGGAGGAAGATGTAAAACATTATAATTTACCATGGAAGGTTATTTCAGATTTAAAAGCATTTGAAAGTCCCGTGGCGAAGAGTTATAACGTGAGTGGTATTCCGATGATTTATCTGATTGATCCGGAGGGAAAAATAAAGGAGAAAGGATTACGTCGGGAAGAGATGATCGAATATATAAATGCATTGTTTGAGTAATTTAATAACAGGGGAAAACGAGATTTGGAAGTTTTCCCCTGTGTTATTTTAAGGAGCAAGAGGTTGTGTGGTTGTTTGCGAGATTGTGTGGGGCTTTATTATGATTCGATTGTTGGGTATTTGAATATTTCGGATGAATAGTTATTTTTGTGGCACTATGAGTGCTATTATTCAGTCCAATAAAGATTTTGAAGTGTTCTTTCGAGAAAATTTTCCACCCGTGTATGCTTTCATGAAACGTTACACGGGGGATGATGAACTAGCGGCAGATTTAGCACAAGAGACTTTTATTCGGGTTTATGAACGGCGAGATGAGATTGTTTCTGTTGATTACGGGAGAGCTTTTTTGTACACGATAGCTCGCCACTTGTATTGGAATCATTGTAAGCATCAGCGGGCGAAGGAAAATTATTTCACGCAATTAGATGAGAATAACGTGGATGATTATGATTTTTTGCAGGAGGTTACCCGACAAGAAACCATGCGGATATTATATACTGCTATTGATCGGTTGCCACCACAGACTCGTAAAGTGATTCTTTTAAATCTGGAAGGGAAAACTAATCCGGAAGTTGCAGAAGAATTAGGTATCTCCGTGAACACGGTGAAGTGTTTGAAAAAGTCTGCTTACGAGACATTAAGAGGGTTATTATCAAAGAATTATCTTGTAATTTTGCTATTCCTATTAGGGGAGTAAATGTTAAATCTTTTCTTTTTTGCATTTTTTTTCTTGTTTGACCTACCCACTTTTCATTTGAAGTAATCTCTATGATAAAATAACAAATGTGAAGGTATGGATTTACTAAAAAAACGTTTGGATATTGCTAGGCTTGTTGCCGAAGAGTTGACCGGAACGATTGATGAAAAAAATCGGATCGTGTTAGCTCGTTGGTTGGATGAGGACGAGCGACACCGGAAGGAATATACGAATATTCTAGAATCGTTAAAGACTGGGAACGAGGTTTGGAAGGATCAAGAGCGGGGGAGACAATTAATGGAATCCCGATGGAGAGCGGTGAAATCTCATACGGTCCGGAAGACAGGTCGGTGGATTACGTGGAGTAAATATGCAGCAGTTGTATTGTTGTTCGTGAGTATTGGGATTTTTTGGTTGGTAAATGAAGAAAAACAACAAGAGATGGAAGATATCACTGTTGCCAAGATTGAGCATGGTAGCATGAAAGCGCAACTTGTACTTGCTAATGGGAAAAAAGTGGATTTGAGACCAGAAACAAACCTGCAGCTGGAAGAGGTGGGGGGTACCCGAATTTTAACATCGGATAATATGGTAAAATATTCGGGGAAGGATACTTTAACCGGACAATCGGTAGGAGTAAAGTATAATATGTTGATCGTGCCGCGAGGAGGTGAATTCTCGTTAGAGTTGGCCGATGGAACCCGGGTATGGTTGAATGCGGAATCGAGGTTGCGTTATCCGGTGGCTTTCATGGGGAAGGAAAGAAAAGTTGAGATGGAGGGAGAAGTTTATTTTGAGGTGGTAAAGAATAATGAAAAGCCTTTTATTGTAACTGTGAATGGGGTTGATATTCGAGTTTTGGGAACAAGTTTTAATGTCTCGGCTTACCAAGAAGAGGTGGTGACCACGTTGGTAGAAGGAAAGGTACAGTTGAAAAGAGGTGATGAGCAGGTTGTTTTATCGCCTAATCAGCAAGCAATATGGTCTGATGACAAGTTTAAGGTGAAACAAGTTGATGCCCGTAATTATGTGCTATGGAAAGAGGGAATTTTTTATTTTGAGGATGTTGATCTGGAGAGGATACTGGATGATATGGCCCGTTGGTATAACGTGAATATTTTTTATATGAATCCGACATTGAAAAAGATGAAATTCTCTGTTGAAATTAAACGCTACGAGGATATAAACGAGATACTGAGAAGAATAGAACAAACTAAACGTGTGAAATTTGAAATAAAAGATCGAACTATAAACGTGTATGAATAGAAAAGACAGACAGCACCCCCATGCTATCTGTCTGGATACATTCAATATTTAATTCAATGTAAAACTCAGAAACAAAGTTATGGAAAAAAAATGTAACTCGAGCAGTTTTATGCAAATAAGGCTGCGAAAAACATTGTTAACTATGAAATTTTTGTGCTTTTTTTTCTTGTTGTCCGTTTCTGTCTCGGCTGCAAGTTATTCACAGAATGCGAAATTTACTATTTCGTTGAATGATGTCGCTCTGACAGAAGTGTTTTCTACTATTCGGGCAAATAGTGAATTCACGTTTATCTACAATATGGATGACGTGAGAAATATCCGGGTGAAATCACTAAATGTTCATGACGCTTCTATCCGGGAGATTCTGGATGCAGCCCTTCAGAACACGGGATTTATTTACAAGATTGAAGATCGTGTGATTGTGATTCAACCTCAGGAAATGAAAGAGGAGAAGAAATCCGTGAGAGTGAAAGGATGGGTGCATGATAAGGGTAAGCAACCGTTACCAGGTGTGACTGTGAGAATGGTGGGTGTTTCATTAGGAACAGCAACCAATGCTCAAGGATGGTTTGCGATAGACCTGCCCGTGGAAAAAGGAACGTTGGAGTTTTCTTTCGTAGGGTATAAGAAGAAACAAATTAATTTTACAGACAAAACGGATACTCTTCGTATTGTATTAGAGGAAGATTTCCAACAAGTGGAAGAAGTTGTTGTCACGGGTATCTTTAACAAGCCGAAAGAGAGTTTTACGGGTGCAGTGACGAGTGTGACGAAAGAAGAGTTGAAGGCAAACTATTCGAGGAATTTACTTCAAACGCTTTCTAATTTAGATCCGAGTTTTCGGATTATTCAGAATAATGCACAGGGATCCAATCCGAATGCTTTGCCGGAAATTCAATTACGGGGAGCTTCTACGTTTGCAAATGTTGCAGATTTGCAGAAGGCGAGTCGGGCAGAATTGAACACTCCTCTGTTTATTATGGATGGATTTGAGGTGTCATTGGAACGTGTGATGGACTTGAATGATAATGAGGTAGAGAATATTACTATTTTGAAGGATGCGAGTGCCACGGCTCTATATGGTTCAAGAGGGGCTAATGGCGTTGTTGTAATCACTACAACTCGTCCTGAAGCGGGAAAGTTACAGGTGTCTTATGATGGAACGGTTAAAGTACAGGTACCGGATTTGAGTTCTTATGATTATTTGGCTACGGCTCAAGAAAAATTTGACCTGGAAAATGCTTATGATATTTATGTAGGGAGTGAATGGCTTTACGATGAGGTAAAGGCTGCGATTGATAGGGGAGTAAATTATGATTGGTTACAGGTGCCGGTACGAACGGGAGTGGGACAACGTCACCGTTTGAATTTTATGGGAGGTTCCGATGTATGGCGTTTCCGCTTCGATGTGTCATATGATGGAGAAGTCGGTGTAATGAAAGGGTCAGAGAGAAATAATTATAACGGTACATTAGAGGTGAATTATATGACAGATAAATGGACTGTTATTCAATCATTTTCTGTGGGTGTGAATACTTCAGCGGATAGTCCTTATGGAAGTTTCTCAAGTTATGCTTCTATGAATCGTTATTGGGAACCTTATGATGAAAATGGGGAACCTGTGTATGCGTATGTTCATCCTCGTGCTAATGGTGAGATTCCGAATCCTTTGTATGACTGGTCTGTGGGATGTTGGAATAAATCAAAATATTCTTCTTTCCGAAGCGGGACCTCTATTCGTTATGCTATTCGTAAAGGATTCGATATTATGGGATCGGTAGGCTTGACTCGTCAAATATCTCAACGAGATGCCTTTATGCCTCCATCGCATAGAAATTTTGCCGCAGTCGATATAGACCAGAAGGGACGTTACGATAGAAGTGAGACAACGAAAGATAGTTGGAGAACAGCTTTGACTGTCAATTACACGAATACATTCAGAGAGAAACATATGTTAACCGTGAATTTGAACGGAGAGATTCAA
Organism: Butyricimonas virosa; assembly: GCA_020743075.1. GTDB lineage: Bacteria > Bacteroidota > Bacteroidia > Bacteroidales > Marinifilaceae > Butyricimonas > Butyricimonas virosa_A. Next base: position 53,816 of record DYVS01000276.1, read on the forward strand.
GAAGATTTGAATGATCAGGTGAGGTGGGCTGCCACGGGCTTTATCAATGATGATATTGATCATGTTGGAACCTCTTTGGGATACCCTAATACTTGGGGTACTAGTGGTGAGGAAGCAACAATTCGGAGAATTTCTTTGCGGGGTGCTTTGAACTACTATTATGATATGCGTTATTTCGTTGATTTGTCCTATAGTACTGATGGGTCTTCTTCTTTTGGTTCCGATAGTCGGTGGGGGTCTTTTTATGCCATTGGTGGAGGATGGAATATTTCTAACGAAAGTTTTATTGCAGATAATGTAGGATGGATTAGTGACTTGCGTTTGCGTTACTCTTTTGGTGTTTCTGGTAATATGGGATTTACGCCATCGGATGCAATGACAACTTACTCGAATGCGAATAATGAAACTTATTTGGATCAGTTCATACTTATAAGAGGTTCTGTCGCTAACCCGAATTTGAGATGGCAAAATACTTATCAGCATAACGTGGGAATAGATTTTGCTGTATTTAACGGCCGTTTACAATTTCAAGGGAACTATTTTAATAAATTGACGGATAATACAGTAGCTGATGTGAATTTACCGATATCTCATGGAAAAGAAAAAATTAAGGGAAATATCGGTAAAATCCGAAATGAAGGTTGGGATTTTAATGTGACGGGGTATGCAATCCGAAATACGGAGAAAGAGATTATGTGGTCGATAACCGGAAGATTTTATGGTTTGAAAAATACGGTGGTAAAATTGTCTGAAGCTTTTAAACAAACCTTGGAAGAGACTTATGGAGGTATGGTTGCGAGTGAAGACTATTTTAAATATCAAGAAGGGCATTCTATGGACGCTATTTATGGAAATCGTACGATTGGAGTGGACCCGATGACAGGACATCGCCTTTATTTAACTAAAGATGGACAAGTAACAACATGGCAGGGAACACCAGATATGATTTATCTGGGTGATCGTCAACCTAAAGTGAATGGATCAATCAGTACAGCCTTTTCTTATAAAGGTTTGTCATTGAATGTAGGATTTAATGTGAAATGGGGTGGATATCAAATTAATTTTACGGAATCACAAAAAGGTGAGAACTTTAATATAGCACAGAATATAGATTCTCGTATTTTGGGTAAGATTTGGACGAAGCCGGGGGATCAGGCCTTGTATAAAAAATATGATGGGGGGTATACTTATCCAACAGATATGTTTGTTCATAAAGACAATGTGTTTAGTTGTACGAATATTAATGTGATGTATCGATTCCCAGAAGAAATTACTAAAAAATATTTAGGAATAGCAAGCCTAACCGTTGGGGCCTATATAAGTGATATATTCTATTTATCAACGATAAAGCGTGAGAGAGGAACTGCTTATCCGTTCTCAAGAAACCCGAGTTTTACCATTTCTTGTACGTTTTAATGAATTGAAAGATGAAAATAAGAAATATAATATTAGGAATTGCGTTGACTTTGGAGTGTGGCGCATGTAACGATTGGTTGACAGTACAGCCCGAAACCGTGATTGTGGAAGAAGATATGTGTACGACGGATGAGGGAGTAAAGCAACTTTTGAGTGGGATGTATTATACGATGCGTACGTTATATTCTCCAGCTTATCCGTTAGGAGGGGGCGATGGTTTGGCTGAAGGGTTGGCTTGTACTTGGAATCCTAGTGGAGAGAGGTTGATCGCTTTGGCGAATCGTGATTATACGACTACTAATAGTGTTCGATATCTGCTAAATAATACATTCCGAGATCTGTATAATGTAATTGCAATGGCGAATGATTTCGTAAAAGCTGCAGAACAGAATAAGGGGAAATTAACAGAATCTGTATATAATATCGGAATGGGAGAGGCTTTGGCAATCCGGGCTTATTGCCATTTAGATCTGATCCGTCTTTGGGGACCGATGCCTTCTCGGGTGGATGCTGGGAAAAATTATCTTCCATACGTGACGGTGAATGATCCTAATCCTTATGAATATATATCCTTTGAGAGATATATGACTTTGTTATTGGAGGATTTAGATCGTGCTGAAGAGTTTTTATTAGCGTCAGACCCAGTGGTGACAAATACTTTTGAAAGTACGGATCAGGCAAATGTTGAGTGGAGATATCGGAAAAGTCGGATAAATTATTATGGCGTATTAGGTTTGCAGGCTCGGGCTCGTTTGTGGAATGGGGATACAGAGGGTGCGTTGAGTTATGCTAGAAAAGTGATTAATGCAGAAAATGAAGATGGGACAACTAAGGTCCGTTTGATGACTCTTAAAGAAGATGGACAAGAATATCAACCGGGTTCTAATATTTGGTTACTGGGAGATCCTTCTGCTTATGCAGAACATTTGTGTGGCATAAAGTGTGATGATTGGAATTGGGAAAAAGGGCCTTGGACGGGGCCGACAGGTGTGCAAAAAGTATTGTATATAGAAGGTGTATCAGGTTCAGAAACAGCACATCGAGCTACAGAGTTTAGAGAACTTTTTGATAACAAAACGACAGATTTTCGTTATAGTCGGGTATGGCAGGTAAGTGTTATTGCGGGAGGAGTAATTGTTACTGCTAATTTCCAAAAATACAAGGGATTTTATATTTCGTCAACGAATACTTGCCAAATGAATTTCCCTCTTATCCGTTTATCTGAGATGTATTTAATAGTCATGGAAAAAGCTCCTTTGGATGAAGCGAATGCTGCATGGGAAAAGTTTAGTGCAGCCAGAGAGGTGGCCTATGTTCCTTACACCGAGGCGGATCGTCAAGAGCGAGTGTATAAAGAATGGATACGGGAGTTCTTAGGTGAAGGACAAAATTTCTACACGTACAAACGTTTAGGAAAAGATCGAATGTATTTTAATACGCAACTGATCACGGAGAATCAATATGTGTTACCGATACCGGAGAAAGAATTTTTAAATAATTAAAATGGGAAGATTATGAAACATATATTTTTAATCATAGGAATAATCGGTTTGATTGTTTCTTGCCATTACGAGAAACCCGACTATTATAAAGGTGAAAGTTATATAACCATGTGGAGAAATGTGATTGGTGCGGATAGTGGTATGCAGGTTTTTACTCCGTCAAGGATTAATAATGGAAGTTCGTCAACAATCACTCTTAGTTCTTCCAATACTGCAGATACTGCATGGTTCAAGGTACAAGCATTTGGAATCCCTTCTAATGAAGCTCGTAAAGTGATGATTGAGCAATATTATGTGGAGGTAGAAACAGAACAGGGGATAAGTGAACCTGTCTCTGGTGTAAATTTTGTTCCGTTGGATGATGCTAGTTTAGTAGATTATATGGTTGTTCCTGCGGATACGGCAATCGCAGAAATACCGGTGGTTGTAACTTATGATCCCGAATCAGCAGGAAAGAAGTTTAAATTATATTTCCACTTATTACCCACGGAAGATTTTGATGTAACTCCTTTTGCGCAATGTCGGGGGTGTGTTACTTTTACAAATAGTGCTTTTTAATATTTGATTGTAATATGAAAAAGTTTGTATTGTTGTTCACTTGTGCGTTTACGATAATCTCAGTCTTTGCGCAGACAGATTTTCAGGACTTGTCGTTAGATAAGGCCCTGGAGAAAGCGAAGGTTGAGAATAAACTTGTATTTGTAGATTGTTACACTTCTTGGTGTGGACCGTGTAAGATTATGGCGGAAAAGGTGTTGCCGTTGAAAGAGGTGGGTGAGTATATGAATAGCCGTTTTGTGTGTGTCAAGGTTGATATGGAGAAAGGTGAAGGACCGAAATTGGCTCAAAAATATCAAGTATCGGCTTACCCGACTTTTTTGGTATTGAAGATCGATGGGAATTTGATGCATCGGGTTGTGGGAGGTACGCTTGATGGTAAAGAGTTCATTAAGAAGGTAGATGCCGCTTTTGATACAAATTCTGCAGCTAATATGGATGCGGAGTATATGGCTGGTAACCGAAAAATGGATTTTTTATTGAAGTACACGAAGGCCTTGGTAGCTGCTGGAGAGATGGCTCGTGCTAAGGCTATTGCATTAGATATTATTACTTCATTGGAAGATAATCAAAAATGTACGGAAGCGTATTGGTTTATTTACGAGACTCCGGGGCTTTCCCCTATTGGTTCCGGTAATGTTGCTTATTTGAAAAAGCATGTGGAGCAATTTCGTAAAAATGTGGGTGCAGAGCGAGTAGATAAAAGATTAGCCGATATGTTTGCGCTTCAATTAGAAGGGGTTATTCGGGGAAAAGATAAGAATGTGAAAGAGGAGAATATTGTTGCGTTCAAGGAGATGTTGGATGTCTATAAGTTGAGTGGGCAGGATTATTTGTATGGCTATATTGATCTGATCAAAGCATTATTTTCTCAAAATACAGATAATGTATTGGCGGCCTGTAAAAAGGTATTTCCACAATTGCCTGATGAGAAAATAGCTTACTTGTATTTTTCTCCGATTATGAGTTTAAGAGATAAATGGAGTAAGAAACAAGCCCAAGAATTGATCACGTTGACAGATCAGTTGATAGAGCAAGTGCAGATGTCTCAATTGAAAATTTCTTTAGGTAGTTTTAAAACTGGGGTTTTAGAGAATATCTGACTAAGTTTATTACTCTAGTAATAAAGTTTATGAAAATGGATGGGGTGGATTCATGCGTGCTTGGACCACCTCATTATTTTAAATTATTTTTGAGGAATGATGATCAGAATAGACTTGATTTGTTGTGTTTTGATGTTTGTTGTAAGTGCTTGTAACAGGAGCTTGATGACGGTATGCAAGGTTTTATATCCGATGGGAGAGACTAGAGCGGTTGAGTGGGAAATGTCAACTGGACGTCAAGCTTTGGTGTTTACGGAAAGAGATTCCATGAAAGAGGCTGTGATAGAACAGACGTTGCAGAATGGGAAATATGCCCGTTTGTGGGTAGGTGCTATGCCTTATACCGTGTGGATTGAGCCGGGTAAGGCATGGATAGCGAGTTTCAAGTGGAATAAATGGTCTTTTGAGGGGAAGAATTTTGATATTAATCATTATTTGAATACATCTCATGGGGAACAAATTTATTTCATGGATTATTATCGAATTCCCAATAGCGAGTTTCGGGCAAAGTTAGAACGAGTGATGAAAGCAAAGGAGTTAGTTTTGCAGGAGGCAAATTTAGATTCCCAATTCACGGGGTGCGAGATGAAGCGACTTCGATATATCCGTAACCAGCATTTAGCATGTGGGGTTGTTTATGGAGAAGTGAAAGATGGAAAAATGGAGTTGATGGAAGATACTCGATTGGAGTTACAGAAAGCGATTACTGAGGATTCAACTTCATGGGAGATTTTCGAGTACAGGGAGTCTGTTGATAAGGCATTATTGGCCTTGGCCAAAATGGACGGTTTACAGAAGTCGAGTTATGATATCATATTGGATATGTTGAATATGGCTGTGGCAAATTATAAAGATCAGCGATTAATTGAATATCTGGTTAATAAAAATGTGATGGAGTATATAAAGGCCGTGGGGGTCGAGGATTCTGAAGAGCTTGATCGTATATTTCGAGAACAGGTACGAGATACAGGGTTAGTTGCCGCTTATGATAAGGTGTATGATGCCGGAAAGAGACTGACGAAGGGGCAACCTGCCGTGCCGTTTACTTTTGAGGACATGAATGGCAATGCCGTGAGTTTATCGGATTTTAGAGGGAAATATGTGTATATTGATTTGTGGGCGACATGGTGTGGGCCGTGTGTGGCTGAAATTCCTCATTTACAAAAACTGGAAAAACATTTTCATGGCCGGAATATTTGTTTTGTGAGTATTTCGAGTGATAAAGATCGGAAAGTTTGGATGAAATACGTGCAGGGGCAAAATTTGAGCGGGATACAACTTCATATGGGCGAGAATAAAGAGTATATGAAGGAGATTCATTGTGAGGGAATTCCTCGTTTTCTGTTGATTGATCAAGAGGGGAATTTTATTAATGCAAATATGACTCGCCCCTCGGATTTGGAAACATGGAAGGTTTTAGAGGGGTTGGCAGGAATATAAGAATACAAAATATTTGTAGAGAGTATAAAATGTGAATGGATGAAAAAAATAGGCTTGTTAATTATTGTTTTTCTCTTGCTTTATGCATTTCGGGGTACGTTAGGGTTTGAAGAGCAGGTGATAAAGAATTTTAATGATTTTGTGCAAGGGAGACCGCACGAGAAAGTGTACTTGCATACCGATAAAAGTGCGTATGTGGCGGGAGAGAATGTGTGGTTTCGTGCGTACGGGGTACATGCTTTGGTAAATACTCCGGAAATATTAAGTCGTTTTATTTACGTGGATTTGGTCGACAAGCGGGATACTCTGGTTGACCGGGTGAAAGTAGGGCTGAGAGATTCTTGTTTTTATGGCCAATTTCCTTTGGCGAAAAGTTTACCACAAGGAGAGTATTGTTTGAGGGCATACACTTATAATTTGCAGAAATTGGGACGAGAACATCTGTTTAAGAAGAAGATTCGGGTAATTAATCCGCAAGATTCCAGAGTACGGACGGATATTTCGTACCGGAAAGATAAGGATGGATATATTGCTTCGATAAAATTTACAGATGGTAATGGAGAACCTTACGTGCGAATTCCGGTAATGTGTAGTGTGGGAGAACATAAGGTCGGGGATTACGGCAAAAAGATATTTATGGATGAAAAGGGAATGCTTGAGGTGAAAGTGGATTCTGCAAATGAGGTGATGAAATTGGCTTTCGCCGGAGGGAAACCGTTTCATTTTGAACGTTATATACGAGTACCGGAGTTGTTGGATGATTTTGATGTACAATTTTTTCCGGAAGGAGGGGCTTTGCTTGTGGGAAATCGGCAACAAGTGGCCTTTAAAGCGATAGGTTCAGATGGGCACCCGATAGAAGTAAGTGGTACGATATATCAAGATTCAATTCCTTTGTTTGAGATAGCTTCGGAGCATGAAGGTATGGGAAGCTTCTTTTTGCCAGTGAATCGTGGAGTTTGTTTTCGTGCTCTGGTGAAAACTACTCATGGAACGGAAAAATGGTTCGATTTACCCCAAACTCAAGTTGATGGTTGGGGAATTGGCGTGACGAGAGAGGGTAATATGGTTGATTATCTAGTTATGCAGGGAGAAGAGTCCTCTTTGCCTGGACAGTTGTACGTATTAGTTCATAGCCAGGGAATCGTCTTTGATATTAATCCGGTAAAGGGAAGATGTAAAGGAAGAATTGATGTGAATTGGTTACCGGAAGGGATTTCTCAAGTTGTGTTGATGGATGGTAAAGGGCATGTATACAGTCAGCGTCTTTTTTTCGTGAAAAAAGATAATGAACGACCGAAATTGGCAGTTAAAGCGAATAAACAGAATTATGTTGCCCGTGAGTTAGTAGAGTTGGAGATTGGTTTTGATAAAACGGATATAGCTGGGACTTTTTCCTTATCGGTAACGGATGATCAGAAAGTGCAAGTAGATTCTTTAGAGGATAATATTCGTTCAAATTTGTTGTTAACTTCAAATTTACAGGGATATATAGAACGTCCGGGATATTATTTTAATCAGTCGACGGAGAAGGTAAATTATCATCTGGATTTAGTGATGCAGACGCATGGATGGACTCGTTTTGATCCCGGGAAGATTGCAAGAGGGGAGTTCCCAAAACAGAAATACGAGATTGAGATTGCACAAATGATATCCGGACAGGTGAAAAGTTTCTGGGGGAAAAAGGCGCAAGGGGCTAACATTGCTTTAATATCTAATTATGGGCATTGTTATATGGTAGAAACGGATGAAAATGGGAATTTCGTGATAGATAATCTTTTATTTAATGATAGCACTCGTTTCTTGGTACAGGCTTTAAGTGCTAAAGGAAATCGACGGGTGGAGGTAATGGTTCGTCAGGATGAATTTATTTCTCCATTGTATGATTTGCCTAATAGAATGAACGAAAAAGAGGAAGAAGATAAATTCGTGGAGAAATTCGGATTAGATTATTATTACGAAGATGGTGTAAAAGTATATGTTTTGGATGAGGTAACCGTGGCTCAGAGGAAGGCTAAGAAAAGTTATTCATTTTATGATAATGTTGTCGATTATCAGTTAGATTCAGCTAAATTGGCAGAGGTCCTTGGGCAGAAAGATATTTATCAAGTACTCTTGGAAATTCCTGGTATTTCTTTTGCAAAAGATTCTATTGGTGAAGATATTCTTTTGCGTAACGGGCATCCTTTACATGTTTTAGTCAATGATTTAGAGGAGGATATGTTCGTGGTCCGTTCTATTCCTGCCAATATGTTGTTAAGTATTTCAATTCTTGATCCGGAACGGGGAAGGGTATTTTTTGGAGAAAAGGGGATGGGAGGAGCTTTATTGGTTGCCACGAAACCGGGGTTTGTGTCTAGAACAAAGGGAGAACGTTTGAATATAAAACCGTTTAAGTTATTGGGATACCAAGAACCGGCAGAGTTTTATGTACCTCGTTATGAAGTAGATTCGGTGAGATTGGATGATCGTTATGATGAGCGAACGACGATTTATTGGAATCCTGTGATTGAAGTGGAACCGGGGAAGGAAAAGAAAGTATCGTTTTACACGGCAGATGTTTATGGGAAATACTCAGTAATATTAGAGGGAATTACCCGAGATGGGATGGTGTACCGTGAGCGGAGAGCAGTGGTATTGAAATAAGATATGTTGAATAATAATTAATTTTTTTGATAATGAGAATTTTGTTAGTGTTTTTTTATGTGATATGTCCATTTTGGGGGTGGGCGCAGTTTAATGCGGACCCCGTACCGGTGCGGGATACGGCAGAATTGAAGGTAGGAGACCGGGTGCCTGCATTTGTATTTCGGGATACGGCGAATCAGAAAATGTCTTTAAATCAATTTAAGGGAAAGTATGTTGTTATTTACGTGTGGGCTTCTTGGTGTTATCCTTGTAAACAAGAGTATCCGAACTTGGTGAAGCTAGCAGAAAAGTACAAGGATAAAAATATCGTATTCTTAAGTCTTTCTTCTGATACACAGGAATTCAGATGGAGAAATGAACTAGCTTGGGGGAAGATGACCGGAAATCAATGGTGGATTGCGGGGGATGAATCTTCCATGATCGCATTTCGGGTCACGGCAATACCTCGTTTCATATTGTTAGATAAAAAAGGGCGTGTGTTAAATTTGAAATTACCGAAGCCCTCGGATCCTGAATTTGAAAAAATTATTAAGGGTTTGAAGGGGTTATAAAATCACTTGAAATATAATTGTTGATAAGATACCTCCTTTTGCAATTTGAAATGTCTTATAGGAGAATTACTTTTTAAAATGTAAATTATGAAATTCTATTGTAAGTTATTATGTAGCGGGTTGGTTTGCTTTTTTGTCGGAACTTTGACCTGTCAGGCTCAAAAAGGGAGTAAGGTCGTGTACAAAGATTATACTCGGATGGAGGCAACATTACTTGATTCTTTAAAACAGGAGGGGGTGATGGCTCAGTTTAAAGGCATGAGGGGTTTGCGCCGACAGGCGCAAACCGTGAAGGAGAATACACCCCTGAATATAGAAATACGCCCTGCAGAAAAACGGAAAATGAAGCCGGAGGAGATCATTGAAAAGAGACGGGAAAGTGTATTGACAGTTAATAAGTACCAAGGTGTTACGACTCGTCCGGATGCAGTAGAGGGTTGGGCGGCTGCGGTTGTATTGACGGAAGATGGGGTATGCGTGTCCAATTATCACGTGTTCTGGGAAATGCTGGATCCGATGGCGAAATTGAACCCGGTGGACAGTATTATATTTGTGGCAACAGAGGACGGTCGGGTATATCCGATTACGAGAATCCTTAGTTTTAGCAAAAGCGGGGATATGGCTATTTTTAAAATAGATACTCGGGGAGATATTCTTACTCCGATGCCACTTGGTGATGATCTTCCGGCAGGACGTAACGTGCATATGTTGAGTCATCCGGAGGGATACCCGTATGCTTACACGAACGGAGTTGTGTTTAGAACAATTACGTTGAATCCGGAGGATACTTTTGCTCGTCGAATGGAAATAACCGCTGATTATGCCAAAGGAGCAAGTGGCGGACCGATTATGGATGATCGGGGGAATATGGTCTCTATGGTCTCTAGTATTCGATCTATATTCTATTCTAATCAGCCACCTTATAATCAACAGATGAATGTGAAACTGACGATACCGATAAGTTCAATAAAGAGGTTAATACAGAGCGATGGGGATAAATAACGTGTTCGTGTGGTAATGAAGATTTTTTCTTCTATGTGTGAAAGAGGATAGATATACAAAAAAAATATCTATATTTGCCAATGTATTATTGTAGATATAGAATGAAAACTTTTGTGAAATATTGCGTGTTGCTTTTGGTGGCGCTAATTTATCTTGGACAAGGGATAGATTCGACCCGTTATCTTGCGAAGACAACGGGACAAGAGCGGCTTATTTCACATGAGAAAGATAATTTTGAGCGGTTAGCCATGTTGACGGCAATGAACGGTAATGCCTTACCAGTGAATACGGTTCAAGATGTATCCAATGTTCAACCGACTTTCCGTTACTTGCAAAAGAATCATGCGTCTGTGCATTTAGAAGAATACAGGAAAATATTTATTCCCTATTTTAGGTATATTGAAAACGATTATCTCGACTCTTTCGCATCAAAGCAGGACGGAGGATATTATGTCTTTGCTTTGTGCGAGATTATTGTATGATTTTTAGTTTATTCTAGAAAAGCGCTACTTGTTAATTACTAAGAGGTAGTAGTGTATCTTGTCCGATTGGAATTTGAGGATAAGAACACGTACACGTGAATACGTGGAAAAAATAAACCATTTAATTGTACAAAAATTATAAAGTTATGAGTGATAGTAAGTTTGAATATATCGATGATGTTATTTTGGATGTGGATAAAGATAGGGTAGAAAAAAAGAAAAAATCTCCGGTAAAGCCGTTGGCATTACTAATATTAGGAGCGGCTATTCTTTGGTATGGTGCAAATTATATTAATACAGCGCAAAGTGATACGCTATCTTCTGTAGTAATTATGCTTGGTTTAGGCGTTGCTGCTTGGGGTATTGTGGCATTTTTGGTAAAAAAGGAGCGTTATGTCTACAAACCGACGGGAAAGATGTTGAAAAAGCACAAAGTGTATATTGCAGCTAATCAATCTTCACGATTGTATAATATTTTGGAGCAAAGTAGATACGATGATTTACAATCATTGACCCGCTCTGGGCAATCTAATTTGAGCTTGGAAGCGTATTGCAGTGAAGATGAACAGTATGCTTTATTGCAGGTCATGGAATTTATTCCTTACAATGATGTACCGATGACCCCCGTAAAAGTATGTGAAGGAACACAGGCTAAACAAGTAGCTTACTTCTTGAAATAATATTCAGGATTATCTAGTATTCCAGAGTTCCCATGAATAATCGGCTTGCAGATGAAGCATCTGTAAGCCGTTTTTAATTTGTGCACCTTGTTGTTTCCCACGGTACATGAATTCGGTTATTTCTGGATTATAAATAAGGTCGAAAAGGTAGTGATTGGGGGTGAGAAGGTGGTAAGGAATATCCGGACAATCGGTTACATTAGGCCACATTCCCACTGGGGTGGCGTTAATAATTAAAGGGGTATTCGGAAGGAAACGGGCGACTTGATCGTAGGCAATTTCAGAAGGGGAATGAGGAGTACGGCTCACTGTAAGTACTTCTATTCCCAAGGAGGCGAGTGCGTGCCGGACGGCTTTGGATGCACCGCCAGTACCTAAAAGTAAAGCTTGTGTAGGGGATGTCTGGATAAATTGTAATAGAGATTCTCTGAAACCTAGGATGTCGGTGTTGTAGCCGGTCAGGATGGGACCGGCAATGGTATACTCCACTTTCACTGAATTAACGGCACCGATCTTTTGGGCCTCCTCGCTGATATAATCTAGGTAAGGAATGATCTTTTCCTTATATGGGATTGTAACGGCAAATCCTTTTAGCGAGGGGGTTGTTTTAATGACTTGTAGTGTCTGTCCAATATTGTCAGATTCGAAATTCACAAATTCCGCATCTATTTTTTCTGCCTTGAACTTCTCTGTAAAGTAAGTCTTTGAAAATGAATGTCCCAAAGGGAAACCGAGTAATCCGAAAAGTGGCATGGAAATTATAAAATTTATAAACTATTTTTTTACTACTACGGCTAGCTTTTCAATACCCCAGATGAGCAAAATACCAATGATACACATGAGGATTGCCTGCCATACTAAAGGATCACTCCCGTTAACTTGCTCGAAGGTGCTGGGAAGAACGTTTTTCTCGACATCAAAAACGACCCCGTTAACCAGTTCTGTGTCTGTAATTTTCCAAGGCCAGATTTTATTTAGCGATCCGACCATGAAGCCTGTCAGTAGGGCAACGGTCATGCCGTGATAGTTTTTCAATAACCAAGATAGTAAGTGTGAGAAAGCTACAATACCTGCAACGGCACCAACTAAGAAGGTGAGTAGAACGGGAATATTAAATTCGCTGACGGCAGTAATGATGTATTCGTATTTTCCTAGAAGTAACAATATGAATGCTCCGGATATTCCCGGTAAGATCATGGCACAAATAGCGATCGCTCCAGAAAGAAGGATAAACCACCAGTCATCCGGAGTGCTGGTCGGGGTGAGTACTGTGATCGTGTATGCGATGATGGCACCAACGATTAACGAGGTGATGGTTAGTATATCCCATTTTTTTATTTCTCTCGACACCATGAGGGCAGAAATAATGATGAGACCAAAGAAAAAGGACCAAATGTATAACGGGTGAGTTTCTAGCAAGTATTTCATCAATTTTGCCAGTGAAAATATGGATATGGCGATACCTGCAACGACAGAAATCAAAAAGTTTCCGTTAATGTGTTTCCAAAACTCTTTTAACTGGAAGGTTCCCAGTAAACGTAATGCTTTCAGGTTTATTGACCGAATCGACTCGATCAACTCTTCATAGATACCCGTGATAAATGCAATAGTACCTCCTGAAACACCCGGGATCACGTCTGCGGCACCCATGGCACATCCTCTAAGTACTAATAGTAAGTAGTTCTTTTTCTTCTCCATGAACAACAAATTAATTTCTTGATTTTAAGTTTTAGATTTTAGATTCCCTTTCACGAATCAATATTTTTGATTTACGATTTATGATTTCAGATTATTCATAAATCGTAAATCTAAATTCGTTTATTCTACTTTAAACACGTTACGGTGTTCAAAACGTAGCAAGTCAAAGACCGTTTTTACCGGGGTAAAGGTGGATAGCGGGACTTCCACGAATATCGTGTTCCAGTTGGCCATGGCTCCATTCCACAATCCGGGTAGTTCTTGAACTTTAATGTCTTTCCCGCCCAGTGATTTGCTGGTGATGAATCCCTGTGTGTTATCGATGTATTTGGTCAAGTCATATTTCTTACCTTTATAGTTATAGGTACTACATACGATGTCCACGGGATTAAAGTGTGTCGATTGGGTGAATATTTTTTTCTGGTTTCGATCTTTCAGGTTGACTTGGGCACTTTCCACGATCATTAAGCGTGTTGCATGCTCGTTGTCTTCAACCCAGAACGGTCCTCCACCCGGTTCACCTTCATTTTTCACCATTCCGCATACACGTAATGGTCGATCGAGTAATTGTTTTAAATAAGCTACTCTTTCCTTACGATCAGTATGAACTAATCCTTCTTTGGGTTTATAACCGAGATGATCGTAGATATATTGCTCGATTTCATTTAGATTTTCGTCTGTAATACTGCTTTTCTTGCTCAAAACTTTCATGTAATTGAAAATTTGGTCCTGTGTTTTCAGTAAAACTCCTGCAAGAATTTTCTTGAATTTAACCGTGTCGGCTTTACCACGATCGGGGGCCACGTTGTCAATGTTCTTGATAAAGATCAAGTCTTCTTTCAAGTCATTGAGGTTGTGAATCAACGCTCCATGACCACCGGGACGGAATACGATATTGCCCTCGTTGTCTCTCACGAGGTTGCCTTCTGTGTCAAGACTCACTGTGTCTGTTGCTGGCGATTGAACAGAATACGTGATATCGTATTTCAATTTGAATTCTTTCTGGTAATTTTTGAGAACAGATTTCATGAGGGCCTTGAATTTGCCTATATGTTCTTCTGATACCGTGAAATGTATATGAGCTTCTTTACCGTCGTTGGCGTAAAGTGCCGCTTCTACCAAATGCTCTTCAACAGCAGTGCGGATGTGATCCCTGTAAATATGGAAATCAATTAATCCCTTGGGGGTGGCATTGTAATTGAGGCCCTTGGGGGTAAGAATGTATTCCAAAATTTCCATGAGCTGGTTCTTCCAGAGTAATTTGTCTAAATCAAGGCGATCTTTGTAAAGGGCCTCTTTTAGGTGTGGATAGAATGGAAATTCTTTTAATTTCTCGAAGAATGAGAATATGCTTCCGGGTTCTTTGTCTTGCCGAAATTTTAAATAGTCCTCATCACTACCGGTGTATGTGTTGAAAAATGTGTTCAGCGTTTTGAACATACGTGATGCAGAACCGGAGGCCGGAACCATTTTCACGATTTTTAACGAATTCATTCTTTCCTCGAAGATGCGGATGAATTCATCAGCTTGTTCGTCATTCAAACCGTGGATTCCGTTGTTTATTGTTGCCGCATCCCGAATCTGTACAAAGTCAAATCCCTGCTTGAAATTTTCAAGCTGGTTTTCAATTTGCTCGGGTTTTATTCCCCTGCGTTTAAATTGTTTGAGATCACTTTTCGTGTACATAATTTCAGGTTTGTAAGTACGTAAATAGTTTTGCAAGTTACGAATTATTGTGCAGAAAGCAAAATTTGTCTTTTACGTTATAGACTACCGGGAGAGTCTCTGACTCTGAAGGTTATGGGCGTTTGTCGTAAACTTGTAATTTGTTAGCTTGTAATTTATACGAAGAAGAAGACAATTAATTGTCTTCTTCTTCATCATATAATTCTTCTTGATTCTCTAATTCGGTTTCGAAAAATTCTTCCGCTTCTTCCATGAGAGATTCAATGTCGTCTGTGCAGAGAGGCTCTTCGTCAATCCAGTAAATTTTCTGGTTGCTGTAAAAGCCATCCATGTCACATTGAATAATACATTGAGGCTTTTCCGTGTGTACAACATATACTAGATCTGGTGCTTCTTGGGAATTGTCTGCAATAAGAAATTTTGGTAACATGATGTTCACTGTTTTTAAATTTACGTGGCAAATATAGAAATAATTGAAAACGGTGATATTGAAAATTGAAAATTATTTTAAGGGTGGAATTTACTGGGGAAAATAATGTATCTTTAGGGCGAGAAATGAAATAGATATGATCGCATCAAGTTTACTATCGAATGTTGTACCGGTATTGAAGAAGGATGATACTTGTGCCCAGGCATTGGGGTGGATGGACTTGTTCCGGGTGTCTCATTTGCCTGTCTTGGATGGAGAAACGTACGTGGGGTTGTTGTCTGATGAAATTATGTATGCGCACGGGAGTATTCATGATCCGATCGGTAAGTTGGATATACCCAGGGAGATGACTTTTGTTTACGAGGATGTACATATGTATGACGTTATTGGGGTTGCCTCTTCACGGCTTTTGTCGGTGGTACCGGTTTTGGACCGGAAAGAGGTATATCAGGGAGCTATTTTGTTAACAGACATCTTGCATAATATTGATAAACTTTTGTGTATAGACGATCCTGGTGGGATTATCGTGTTGGAAGTAAATAAAATTGATTATTCTTTGGCCGAGGTTGCCCAAATCGTGGAATATAACGAGGCGAAGGTGTTGAGTTGCTATGTTACGTGTATGCCGGATTCTAATAAAGTGGAGATTACCCTTAAAGTGAATACGGCCCGGATCGAACCGATTCTGGATACTTTTATTCGTTATCGTTATATGATCAAAAATACTTTTGTTTTCGGTGAAGAGATGAATGAAGAGATGAGAGATCGTTACGGGCAGTTGTTGAAGTTTATGGAAATGTAGGAAATTTTAAATTAATTGAATCTAAAATAGATAGATGTGTTCAAAAATAAATAAAGTTGCGATTTACGGCCGGGTGATTCATGACGAGTTTTATCCTTATTTCAAACAAATGTTGCGTGATCTGAATGAGCGAGGGGTTTGTTTGACTTGTTATAAACCGTTCTATGATTTTTTGAAGGAAAAATGTGGCATTTCTGATGTTTTTCAAGCGTTTTATGAGGATGATGTTGATCAGGATACGGATGTTTTGTTCAGCGTGGGAGGGGACGGTACATTTCTTGATTCCGCAATGCGAGTAAAAAATTATGGTGTTCCCGTGTTGGGCATCAATAGTGGGCGGTTGGGTTTTTTGGCTAATATAGCTCAAGAGGAGATTCCGCAGGCTATTCATTGGTTGTGTGCCGGAGAGTTTGACGTGGAACAGCGTGCGTTGGTGAAATTCGAGATGGAAGATAACCCCTTTGCTGAATTTAATTATGCATTGAATGAGATAAGTATATTAAAAACAGAACGTTCCTCATTGTTGAAGGTTCATGCTTATATCGAGGAAGAATATCTCACGACATACTGGGCTGATGGTGTGATCGTGGCCACGCCTACTGGGTCTACAGCTTACTCGTTAAGTTGCGGAGGGCCAATCGTGGCTTTTGGGTGCGATAACTTGATCATAACTCCGGTAAGTCCACATAATTTGAATATGCGTCCGTTGATTTTGCCCGGTAACGTGCAAATTCGTCTAAAAGTGGAGAGTCGTTCAGGAGACTTCATGTTGAGTGCTGATTCTCGTATGCAAAGAATGTCGGATAATCATGAATTATTTATATCTTCGGGCGATTTTAAAATGAATGTTGTGAAAATGCCTGATCATAGTTATTACGAAACGTTACGTAATAAATTGAATTGGGGAGAGGACAAGAGAAACAAGAAAGATAAAAGTTAAAAACTAAAAGTTGAAACGATTTTAAATAATGTGGTTAATTTTATTGGAGAGTGAAAAGTAATTTTCAATTTTCAATTTTCAATTTTCAATTAATTATGGATAAAGAGAATATACCGGAACACGTGGCAATTATTATGGATGGAAACGGAAGGTGGGCCAAAAGTCTCGGTTTGGAGAGATGGGAAGGTCATAAAAAAGGAGTAGATGCGGTAAGAACAGCAATGGAGGCCGCCGGGGAGATCGGGGTGAAATATTTGACGTTATATGCTTTTTCGATAGAGAATTGGAATCGTCCGAAGAAAGAGATAGACGTGTTGATGGGGTTGATGGTGGACGCTATTTTGGCTGAAACTGATAATTTGATGAGAAAACAAGTCCGGGTGAAGGCTATCGGGAATTTGTCGGATTTGCCGGAAGAGGTATATAACAAATTACAGGGATTAATAACGAGAACGGCATCTAATACCGGGTTAACTCTAGTGTTGGCATTAAGTTATGGAGCAAGATGGGAGATTTTGACTGCGGCCAAGCGAATAGCTCAAGATGTGCGGGATGGCAAAATAGAAGATGTTGAGGCATTTACAGACGTAGATTTTTCCACCTACCTGACGACGTCGGGAATTCCTGATCCCGATTTATTGATCCGAACAAGTGGTGAATGTAGACTTAGTAATTTCCTTTTATGGCAATTAGCGTATACTGAACTATATTTTCTTGATAAATTTTGGCCCGATTTTGAAAAAGAAGACTTATATTTGGCCATTCGTAATTTTCAAAAAAGAGAAAGACGATTCGGGTTAACCGGAGAGCAACTAAAAAAGTGACTCAGATGACAGGAAAAATAACGCTTTTATTAATCTTTATACTGTGTGTTTATGGGGCAAAAGCCCAAGTCGCAGATACGACACAACAATATGATATTTTTTATTCTTCACCTAAGACTTATGAACTAGCTGGAGTACGAGCTGTTGGGGGGGGGGAGAATTATGATGAGGATTATCTGGCACAGATGGCTGGATTGTCAATTGGAATGGCAGTACAGATTCCCGGAGAAACAATTACTCGTGCAATCAAAAGATTGTATGGACATGGAATCTTTTCGGATGTATCAATCGCTATAGATAAGATAGAAGGAGATAAAGTTTATTTGGCTTTATATATAAAGGAACGTCATAAACTTTCCAAGATTAATTATGTTGGGTTGAAAAAAGCGGAGGAGAATAAAATCAAGGAAAAGATGAATTTGTTACCGGGTTCTCAAGTGACAGACTTGATGAAGTCGAATCTAAAGATGCAGATTGAAAAATATCTGAAAGAAAAAGGATATTATAACACAAATATCAGAATTATTCAACGTGATGATCCGGAACATAGTAATTTCGTGATATTGGATGCTATCGTGGAAAAACATAACAAGATCAAAATTGACGAGATTATCATTACCGGAAACAAGTTAATGAAAGATGGCCGTCTGAAAGGAGCTATGAAGAAGACGAAAGAGAAATCTCTGCGTAATTTCTTCAAGTCGGCTAATTATATAGAAAAAAATTACGATGAAGATAAGTTCCTTCTTGTAGATAAATATAACGAGAAAGGTTTCCGGGATGCGGTGATCCTTTCGGATAGTGTGGTGCAGATTTCACCGAAACGAGTAAAGATTTATATCGACGTACAGGAAGGAAATAAATACTATTTCAATAATATTACTTGGGTGGGTAATACCATTTACTCTTCAGATGTTTTGAGTGATGTGTTGAATATCAAGAAAGGCGATGTTTATAATAGTAAATATCTTGGAGAGCGCATGACGTCAGATGATGATGCTGTTTCTAATCTATATCAGAACAATGGTTATTTGTTTTCCCGGTTGGTACCGGTAGAGACCATATCAGGAGAAGACTCCATTAACTTGGAAGTCCGGGTGGTTGAAGGTCCCCAAGCGACGATTAATAAAGTAATCATCAAAGGAAACAACCGTACGCACGAGCATGTGATTCGTCGGGAGTTGTATGTTTATCCCGGGGAATTATTCAGTCGTGAGGATATTATACGAAGTGCCCGAGAGTTAGCAAATATGGGGCATTTTGATCCGGAGCAAATCCAGCCTGATTTGGCAAATGTGAATGCTGAAGCAGGAACAGCAGATGTCGTATTTAGTTTAGTAGAAAAAGCGAATGATAAAATCGAGCTTTCCGGAGGATGGGGTGCCGGTATGATCATCGGTTCTGTGGGATTGACTTTCACGAATTTCTCTATTCGTAATATATTTAATTGGGATTCTTACCGTCCTTTGCCGCAGGGTGATGGTCAGACGTTTAGTTTGAAGGCTCAAACGAACGGTAAATACTATACTTCTTTCAGTTTGTCTTTCCGTGAACCTTGGTTAGGTGGAAGAAAGCCGAATTCATTGAGTGTATCATTGTATTTCTCTCGTCAAACGGGATATTCCA
Organism: Butyricimonas virosa; assembly: GCA_020743075.1. GTDB lineage: Bacteria > Bacteroidota > Bacteroidia > Bacteroidales > Marinifilaceae > Butyricimonas > Butyricimonas virosa_A. The sequence continues at coordinate 73,205 of DYVS01000276.1, forward strand.
GTAGTTACCGGAACTCTTATTATATGAGTAATACTTCCCAGATGTATGATTCTCGTCAGTTGATGTTGACTTATGGTCTTAGCGTGGGGTTAGGACGACGCATTAATTGGCCGGATAACTGGTTTACGATGTATAACGAGATTTCATTCCAACGCTATCAGTTGAAGAATTGGCCTTATTATATTTTCAGTGATGGTAATTCCAATAACTTGTCTATCGCAACGGTTATCAAGAGAAGTTCTATTGACAACCCGCTATTTACAAGAATGGGTAGTGAATTCACATTCTCATTGACATTGACCCCGCCGTATTCCTTGTTCTCAAATCGTCATTTCGAGGCAGAGAAGGATCAAGTGAAGTATAGATGGATCGAGTATCATAAGTGGAAATTCAGCGGAAAGATTTTCATGCCGTTGACTCGTAGTGAAAAACGTCCGTTAGTGTTGTATGCTTCGGCACAATACGGCTACTTGGGGTACTATGATAAGAACAAAAAGTCTCCGTTCGAAGGATTCGAAATGGGTGGTGACGGAATGTCTGGATATAGCTTGTATGGTAGAGAGTACGTGGGATTGCGCGGTTATGAAAACGGATCGTTGACCAATGCCGGTTCATCTTTTATTGCCCCGAAATCCTCAGACGCGAGCTTGTATTCCAAGTTCACGATGGAGTTGCGTTACCCGATTTCTTTGGCACAATCAGCAACGATTTATGCTTTAGGCTTCTTGGAAGCAGGTAACTCTTGGTACGAGTTGAAGGATTTCGAACCGTTTAATCTGTATCGTTCTGCCGGGGTTGGTTTGCGTGTTTTCCTGCCGATGTTTGGTTTGCTTGGAATTGACTGGGGGTATGGATTTGATGATGTGCCGGGACGTAGTGGTGCTGGTGGTTCACAATTCCACTTCGTGTTGGGACAAGAATTTTAACCATTAAATCATAAATTATTTTGGGCTTCTTTGCATACATTATGTATGTAGGCTAGGAAAAGGAATTTTATTTTATTACTTTTGTAGATCATTTTAAAGACAAACATTATGAAGAATACATTGAAATTATTTGCTTTAGTAGCATTTATGTTTGCTGCTTTTGCTACTTCTGCTCAAACTGCAAAACCAATTAAGTTAGGTCATCTTGATGTTCAAAAGGTGATGACGAGTATGCCGGAATTCAAGAAGGCTCAAGATGATTTAGCAGCTAAGGAGCAAGAGATTAGAAAAGAATTGACAGCAATGCATGAGAATTATCAGAAATTGATGCAAGAATATCAGGCTAATGCTAAAACACTGACTGAATTAAGCCGTACAGCTAAAGAACAAGAAATTCAAGGATTGGCAGAGAGAATTCAAAATTTCCAACAATTAGCTCAAGAACAAATGGCTAAAACCCAGGAAGATTTGTTAGCGCCGATTATTACTAAGATTCAAAATGCAGTTCAAGCCGTAGGTAAAGAAGGTGGTTTCACTTATATTTTTGCTGCAACTCCTAATTTTGGTCAAGGAGCATTATTGTACATGGCTGATAATAGTGAGGATGTGTTACCACTGGTAAAGAAAAAATTAGGTATTCAATAATTTATATATATAATGAAATAAAGTCGCCCTTTTGGGCGGCTTTTTTTTTGCATTCTTTGGGAATAAAAGGTATATTAGCAGCTATAAATTTAATATAATAGACATATGTCTTGTCCGATTGGGGTGTTTGATTCCGGATATGGGGGATTGACAATATTGAAAGATATTGTAAAAGAGATGCCTGAGTATGATTATATTTACTTGGGAGATAATGCTCGTACTCCTTATGGAACTCGTTCTTTTGATGTCGTTTACAAGTACACGCGAGAGGCGGTTTTAAAGTTGTTTGGGATGGGGTGTAAGTTGGTTATTTTGGCATGTAACACGGCCTCGGCGAAAGCTCTACGGACAATACAGCAAGTCGATTTGCCCCAGATAGATCCTCAACGAAGAGTGTTAGGAGTTATTCGTCCCAGCGTAGAGGCTGTGGCGGATTTTACAGGGAATGGGCATATCGGTATCTTGGCAACTTCGGGAACCGTGGCCTCGGAGTCCTATTTGTTGGAGATTGCCAAGATTCATTCGGAGAAAGGATTTCTGGTTACGCAGCAGGCTTGTCCCATGTGGGTTCCGATCGTGGAGAATAACGAGATGAATTCTCCGGGAGCGGCTTTCTTTGTACAGAAATATATAGATATGATCCTGCAAGCTGATCCGCAGATTGATACTCTTGTGTT
>DYVS01000277.1:0-32022 GCA_020743075.1 Butyricimonas virosa
AACGGGACACACTCCACCACTTTATCGTCCACACCCCGTACTCCGACACGAAAGTTCTCGGAACTTCGTTTAATGTCAGCGCCTACGAGGATGAAACGACCACAGCTATAACTCTCGTGAGTGGGAAAGTAGAAGTGTACTATCAACATGAAAAATGTATTCTAAAACCGGGATGGCAGGCCGTCGCAAAGAATAAATCCGGGACGCTGGAAACATGGAAAGTAGATGTCACGGACTATGTCTCTTGGAAAGACGGGATGTTCGAATTCAACGATATGCCCCTGGAACAACTTGTATCACAGTTAAGCCGCTGGTACGATGTGGACTTCTTCTTCGCAAACAGCAAGATACGTAATTTCAAGTTCACGGGAGCCATCAAACGAAGTAACACCCTGTTATTCATGCTTGAATTTATTGAAAAAACATCTAATGTTCATTTTAAAGTGAATGGAAATGTAATCCAGATATACGAGAAATAAAAAAAAGACCGTCAGGTGTTCGCACCACCTTTCGGTCCCAGTTCAGTCAAAATTTAATATTACAAATGTATGAAAAAAAATCCATTAACAGGGTTCGCTTTCAAAAAAAGCGAACGTTGGAAAATCTTTTTGATTATGCGATTAACAATGATTCTACTCGTAGGCTTCCTATTCGGAGCAAGTGCCAACACCCTAGGACAATACCAGATGAAAGTGAACATGGGCGAAACAACCTATGAAGAACTATTCCGGGAAATCCGCAAACAGACGGGATGTATCGTGATGTACAACAACGATATGCTCGATAAAAATGCCAAAGTCAAGGCCGATTTCGACCAGATCGAATTAAAAGACCTGTTACATCACGTGCTGACAAAGCGGGGATTAACCTTTGAAATAAACCGGGAATTTATCATCGTCATGAAAGCCACTCCCAAAACAGACGACGTGAAAAAATACAGAATATCGGGTATCGTGAAAGACAAGAAAGGCGAGCCCATGCCGGGAGTAACCATCAAACTAGATAGTATGTTACTGGGAACCGCCACCGATGTCAACGGTAAATTTGTCCTCGAACTTCCTGTATCATCCGGAAACCTCGTATGCTCGTTCGTCGGCTATAAAACCAAGAAAGTTCCATTCAAAGGAAATAAAGACCTCGTGGTTATTCTGGAAGAAGACATTTCAGAACTGGATGAAGTACACGTTGTTGCCTACGGACAAACCAACAAACGGGAAATGACGGGAGCCATCTCTGTCGTGAAAGCAGAATCCATCAAAGGAATCCCTTCCCCAAGCATCGCCAACCTTTTACAAGGACGAGTAGCTGGTATGGACGTAACCAACATCACGGGAGCCCCCGGTGGCGGAGGAACTCAAGTTACCATTCGCGGGTACAACTCCCTCAGCGTGGAAAGCGGACGACGATTCTCGAACCCCCTGTGGGTTGTTGACGGGGTACCAATGGCCTCCTTCACTTCCCCGGTAACCGGAACAAACGGGTTGGCAGACTTGAATCCGGAAGTGATCGAATCCATCCAAATTTTGAAAGATGCTTCCGCCACGTCCCTTTACGGATCAAGAGCAGCCAACGGGGTAATCATCGTGACCACCAAAAAAGGCCGTAAAAACCAATCCGCTCAATTTGATGTCAACTTTTCATACACGTACAACGTGCTACCGGAATACCCCGTGCAAACCGGAGGGAAAGCGGAACGCAATTTCCGCCTATTACAACGTTTCAATGCCCGCAAAGCTTATAAAGATCAAGATAAAAATATGTATATCTATCCCACCTCTTATGAAGAGGCTTACGCCAAGGGCGGTTCATACGATGCCTACTGGGGAGACGGGACTGTTTCCGGGAACAAGAACGGAGATGAATTACAAGATAGCTTAAACCCTTTCTACAACAACTCTACCAACTTCTATAAATACTATTTCCAAGCCACCAAAACACTGAATGCTAATATCCAAACATCTGGTGGATCGGAACGAATGACTTATTCCGTAGGATTAGGTTACTACGATGAAGAGGGTATTCTGAAAGGAACCGGATACTCCCGGATAAACCTGATGGGTAACTTCATCATGAACCCGATTCCCATGTTAACCGTGGACTTCAGAAATTACCTGGCCTTCTCCGATCGTAGCCGGGGCGTGAAAAGTTCCGGATTCTCTGCCGGGAATGAGGTTGAAGTCATTCCGGGTGACCCGCTATCGCAATCCACCTTGCTACCGGGCAACAACACGGTCACCGAAGAGGTGTTAAAAGGCCTACGGGGTGTAGAGGAAAAAAACAACACCTACCGCCTACGCAGCACCTTCGGTTTAAAACTGGACATCATGAAAGGTCTGAATATTTCCAACACGATTTCTCTCGACTATTCACAAAATAACCGAAATTACTTCTCGCCTTCTTGGCTGAATGACCCGAAAGAATCCTTAACCAACGGAGAGGTTAGCCGGGAATACACGATTCTGGACGAAGCCCTGATCAATTACCAGCAAATCTTCGGCGAACGTCACAAATTAGATGTCATGTTGGGATATTCCTACCAGTACGACCAGTATAATTATATCGGGGGAACCGCCCAAAACGGTCCAAGTGACTACGTACATTACGCCACGAAATACGGGTGGCCCTCTCTCGCAGATAGGGACTATTACACGCAAGCCCTAAAAGACTACCAGTCCGATTTCACCGAGAAAAAAATGATGAGTTATTTCGGCCGTCTTAACTATGTCTTCGAGGAAAGATACATGTTAACCGCCACGTTAAGAAGAGACGGAAGTTCCGTATTCGGGAGGGATTTACGCTGGGCCACCTTCCCGTCGGCTGCCATAGCTTGGAACTTCTCGGAAGAAAACTTCATGCAATGGTTCGGGGCATTAAGTTTTGGTAAACTTCGTTTCAGTTACGGAGTCTCCGGAAACCAGTTCAACCAACCCTACCTAGCTTACGGATTACTTTTAGGTGGACAAGGTTCTTACGAGGGCAACCCCATCATTACCCCTGATTTACAGGAAGGATATTATAACCCCAAACTTGGCTGGGAAGAAACCAAGCAATATGACCTCGGTCTTGATATGAACTTTTTCAATTATCGTCTTTCCGTCACAGCCGACTATTACTACCGCCGTACGGACAAAATGTTAAGCAAAACCCCGATCCCGGGGAATCATTCCGGTTACTCTGCCATGTGGAGAAATGCCGGAGCCCTTTCAAACGAAGGTATTGAATTCGACATTAAATATGACATCATGCGGACGGATGATTCTTTCTGGACCATCTCTGTCAACTTTGCAAAAAACTGGAACAAACTACTGGAAACCTACAACGGGAAAGATATGAACATGAGTGACATGATCGGGAATAGTCGCAGCTACATTATCGGAAAGCCCGTCGGAAACATCATGGGATACAAGACAACGGGATATATCCAGTCCGAGGAAGATATTAAATACTACTACCGCCAAGACGGCACGTACCGGGCCATCGAGAAACAATACTTCTCAGATGTATTTTACAAACCCGGAGATTTACAGATCGTCGACGTGAACGGGGACGGTTACATCAACAGCACATCGGACGTCGTGTACATCGGCAGTAGTTTGCCCGTACTATACGGTGGTATTGTGAACGAAATCAAATGGAAAAACTTCGACTTGAATATGCTGTGGTCCTACTCTCTGGGAAGAGACATTATCAACCTGCTCCCGATTGTCTCAACAAGCAAAGAAACCTCCCTGTACCCCATCTTTGAAGACATACAGAAGGTATCTTTCTGGGAAAAAGAAGGTGACAACAGCACCTATCCCAAAGCAGAACTCAACAATTTTAATGATAGCTGGTCACCAATCATAGACCGTTACGTAGAAAAAGTAAATTATCTAAAACTTAAAACCCTGACTATCGGTTATACACTTCCTAAAAATCTCCTGAAGAAAATATACATTAAAGACGTTCGCGTGTTCTTCAGTGGAGAAAACCTGTTGAACATCACGAACTACTCCGGACTCGACCCGGAAACCGTAGATATAAACACCGGGCTTGATGATGGTAAAAACTACCCGTTAGCACGCAAACTCACTTTAGGTATAACGATTAAATTATGATAGCCATGAAATCAAACAAGATATTATTCATACTAAGCATATTATGGGGCTGCTTTGCCTGTACGGACGGGTTAGAAGTAATCCCTGAAAACTCGGTCACTTTCGAGAACTATTTCAAAACGGAAAAAGACATTGAAACCTCCCTGAATGCCCTCCGGGATGAGTTTAGAAGTACTTGTGCCTTTAACGCAAATAAAACTCCCATCGACCTCGGTTTTGTACACGACACACTAAGAAGTACCTCTGCACAAAAAAGTTTCAACTGGGATGCCACGCAATTTACTCCGATTTACGTTGACTTTTTCTGGAACTCACACTATGCAATAATTTGCTACGCCAACATTTTATTGGAAAACATTGACAAAGCCGAGATTACCCAAAACAGAAAAGATTATTACATCGGACTGGCACATTTCTACCGGGGATTCACCTATTTCCGCATTGCCCAAAAATGGGGAGAGGCTCCTTTACAGACTGACAGCCGAGATATTTCTAAAAAAACGAAATCATCCGTTGCCGATATACTACAATTCGCTCTAGACGAAACCAATCTGGCAATTAAACTTCTGCCCCTGCACGATGGTCTGATTGATGCCAACGGGTCACAGGTAACCGACAAAGCCACCCCATCCAAGGAAATCGCCCAGGCTCTCAAGGCAGACCTTTGCGCATGGAAGGCAGCCATCAATAACGAACCGGAATTATGGCAGGAGGCCATTAACGCCGCCAACTTCGTGATTGACTCCTGCCATTACACCTTAGCTAGCGATCCCGAAGAAGTATGTACCAAAGTCCTACCCGGTGGAAGTGACGAAGGAATCTTTGAAATTAAATTCAATTACGTGGAGGCAACCCGTAATCCCTGGACACCCATGGAAGAATTCGTCACGTTCCCAATTCGCCCGGAAGACGGACGGGGAGACATCAAATACTGCTACGCTCGCATGTTCGAAACAACCGTGGATAAAATGTACCCGGGGCACTTTGAAGGGATGATCGCCGAGGGGGTATACCAAGGAGACAAACGTCGATTGGCCTATTTCTATGACCTCGACACAATCCGTAAAAACGCTGAATGGCACGCTCTGGCCGAGGGATATGCCTACCCGTACAAATTCCGGAAAGTACAACTGGGAACAACTTCATGGAGCCAAGGTAAATTCGAGTGTTTCGCCTGTGACCACATCATTTATCGCCTGGCAGACCTCATTCTCCTCCGGGCTGAGTGTTACACTCGCATAAACAAGAATGATCTCGCCGCAAAGGACCTGAACCGTATCCGGGAAAGGGCCTACGGAAACCGGAGTCATGATTACAATGCCGCCACGGAAGGAAACAACCTAAGGTACATCATTTTCAAGGAACGGGAAAAAGAACTTTTATGGGAAGGAAAAAGATGGTATGACATCGTCCGTAATGGATACTGGAAAACAGAATTGTCTAAATTCCACGCCACTCAAATGACTCAACAAGACGTGGATAACGGGGCCCTATACATGCCCGTCGGTTACCCGGCTTTCAACGAGAATTCACTTATGACCCAAAACAAATATTGGCAAGCACGCTATTAACATTCACTGGAATAAAAATTGAAGACTATGAAATATATTTTATTAAGCATATTCACCATTGGCATTCTAACTAGTTGCGATCCCAAAAGCAATTACATAGATACTGGTATTTCCAACGGGAAACATGACTGCTCCATGCTCGAATACTTCCACGCCAGCTCCTACAACTGGGATTCCCTGCTGGTTATGATTCAACATGCAGAACTGGAAAGTCTTTTTGAAGGCCGAGAACCCGGCTATGAACAAATCACGTTCTGGGGGCCCACGAACCATTCAATTCGCCGCTATATGCTGGATCGGAAGATTACAAGGATAAGCGATATGAGTAAAACATTCTGTAAACAAATTATCCTCATGCACGTTGTGAAGAAACGGATCATGAAAGACGAAATGAATTTCCGAATTCCGGATGTTACCGGGAAAATTGTCGGTGCCACAGAAATGACTACGGCAGGCGGTGTAATTCTACTGGGTTATCGGGAGAAATCGGAATACGGGGGTGTTGCCGATGCGGGAGCCGTTACCCTGTACCTATTCTCGAAGAATGCCGACACCCAAATACCATTAGCCTCCCCGGACATTGAAACGCTGACCGGTGTCGTCCATTCTTTGAATTACAATTACACGTTAGGAGACCTTGTCCCCAAAACAGAACTTGAAAAAATTGAAAAACTTTAAATCGACAAGAACATGAAATACATATTATCTATCATTATCTGCCTTGCCCTATTTTCCTGCCACGATGTAAAAGTAGGATATTTGGAAACAGAGGCTGCTCAATATAATCCGAATGTACTGGAAGTCACGAAATCCCAAGATGCGAATGACCCCCTACACGTGGTCTCTCCCCCCATCGAGGGAGTGGAAGGAACTCAACCCATCTACATCACGATCCGGCAGGTAACAACAACCGATGGCGACAAAGTAGCTTTTCTGAAAGAGGTTACAGTCCGGGGAAACGGTGCTTTTGATATTCCTGTTTACAACAACATCCCAGCAGGAACTTATCAAATCAGCTTACAGGTGGAAAACGAGGACTACTCAGACATTCTCGAAGACATTTTTACCATCGTGGTGAAAGAATAAGGTACATTAAATAATCGTAGTACACAAAATTGGGGCATATCTTTTTGACAAGTATGTCCCGATTTTTGAACCTCTTTCAAACATTCGCTATCTTTGTGAGGTGAACCGTTATTGAAAACTTTAGAAAGACAAGATGAACCATTCGATTACGATCCGGGAATACGAACCAACAGACAAAGATGCCGTTATCAACCTAATCAGGCTAAACATACCTAAATACTTCGCCCCGACCGAAGAAACCGACTTGAATTATTACCTAGGTCACGAAAGGGAACTCTATTACGTCTTGCTCTTTGATGGGCAAATCGTGGGTTGTGGTGGGATAAATTTTGAAGACAATAAAACAACAGGAAAAATCAGTTGGGATATTTTACACCCGGAATATCAAGGAAAATCTCTCGGCTCACAGTTACTAAAATACCGAATAGAAAAGATAAAAGCAATCGATAGTATTCAAAAAATAACCGTCAGAACGTCCCAATTAGCCTACAAATTTTACGAAAAACAGGGATTTGAATTGAATGAAGTGAAAGAGGATTATTGGGCGAAAGGATTTGACCTATATCGAATGGAATACAATGGATTAGACTAAAGAACACTTGCATAAAACCAACATCAATTTAGTATTCAATTTCAAACCCATAAACTACCGTAATAATTCCCTGTTAAGTAATTAAAGCTGAGACAAAGACGATTTACAGACGAGATAAAGACAAGTCGAACTCGTCTTTATTGTTATCATATTTGATCCATATACCCCCTATCTGCATTTATTTTTCTATCATATCAATTACTAAATTGATATTAAAAAGCAATCAAACTCTCTGAAACAACATCTATATACGATAATAAACAACTAAAAATTGACACAATAACTTGTAATAAATCAAAAATAATCATACCTTTGTATTAAGGATTGAGCGGAGAGCCGCCATAAATCCGATTATGATGTTGAGGTTAAAATGTTCATTTTCCAGAAGTAGCGATTCAGACATAATGTCAATGGAAAATGGAATTGCAACACTCACGTTTGTTACACGTATATTCTTTTCAGAATTATACTTATAGCGGCGTGGGGTTGCTTTTTTCATGTTGACAGATCGCTACTTCCATGAATTAAGTCAATCCCGAGCCGTTATGTCATACTCCGGATTGACTTGCTCGGTCCGGATTTTTCATTGACCGGGATATAGAAACAGGAATAGCCGGAACCTACATTGATCCGGCTACTTCCTCTGTTGCTTTTTACCCCAACATTAGATAAGACAATTTAGAATTTTCACCGTTGACTTGGTTCAGACCAACACGAAGTCCGGACTTACATTTCACAATTGCAACCAGTGAAAAGACTTCGTGCAGGAAGGGGGTATCCATTTCCCCCCCTTCCTATTTTTATCATAGTATCTTCGTACAAGCATCAATCTTGACGCTTGCCCCCTGATTGCTCCACGGGTAAACTAGGGATAGACTATGACAAGTGCCAAGCAATGACAAGGCAGGAACACAGCAAATACATAAGAGATTGTTCTTGCCATGTTCCTGCAGTGAAGATGCAGTATTCTTGTCATAGCCTATCGATAGACAAAAGATAGCCAACGGAATAATGATCGTATTCCAACTCCTCCTCACAACCGCATATAAGCATCAATCTCCCGAAACTGATCGGACGAATAATCCCCCAGCAAATGTTTCGCAAAGTGGAACCACATCTTCCGTTGATAGAAAGCCTGTTGTATGCCCATAAAACCGTGAGCTTGTCCCGGTAAAATCACCAAGTCAAAATTCTTTCCCGCTTTCAACAACGCATCTGCCATCCGCAAAGTATTCGCCGGATGCACGTTATTATCCACGTCACCCGTCACCAGCATCAAATACCCTTTCAAATTCTTCGCCAGCTCGATATTCGTCGGGATTTTCGTCTCGAACTTGATCTTCTCCACGGAAACCGTGGTATCCTTACCCGTGATGGAATCCTTCACGGTTTTCTTCTCGAAAGATTTAACCTCCCGAACCCCGTGATGAGTCTCTCCCCACCATTGGTTATAAATATTATTGTCATGATTTCCCGCTGACGAAACAGCCGCCGTGTAGAAATCGGGATAAGTACACAATGCCGCGGTAGACATGAAACCTCCACCGGAATGCCCGAAAATACCCACCTTGGATTTATCGATAAAAGAAAAACGATCAGCCAACTGCTCGATACCGCATTTATCATCCGCCAACGGGTAATCCCTCAAATTATTATACCCGAACGTGTGATACCACTTATCACGCATCGGACTACCCCCCCGGTGACCGAAAGTTACCACCACGAAACCGATTTGTGCCAACCCGACATTATAAGCTGCCGTCACGGAAAACTCCAACGGAATCGCCTCGGTTTGCGGTCCGGGATAAACATACGAAATAATCGGGTAACGCCGGGTTGAATCGAAGTCAAAAGGTTTCCACATAAAACCGTACAAATCCGTATGCCCATCGGCAGCCTTCACCGTGAAAGGCTCCGGCATCTTCCACCCGGTCTCGTAAAGCCGGGTCAGATCGGGTGACGCCAGTTCCATGATCACTTTCCCCTTGTTATCCCGCAACACGCTCCGGGGTTCCAAATCCGCCCGGGAATAATTATCCACGAAATAACGGCCGGACTTCGAAAAATAAGCCTCGTGAGTGGCCTGTTCGGGAGTCAGCATCTCCACTTGACCATTCCCGTCAATCCGAGCTTTATTCACCCGGGCATAGTAGGGACATGCTCCCTTTTCCTGCCCGTAAGCCCCGAAATAAATGGTACGCCCCACGGTGTCTATTTTAATCATCTTCCCGGCAGTCCAGTTCCCCGAAGTAATCGCGTTCTTCAAATTTCCTTCACCATCGTAATGGTAGAAATGCCCGTGACCCGTTCTCTCCGACCACCAGATAATATCTTCCCCCTCGTTCAACAAAGAAAGATGGAAGAAATCATTATTGAAATAAGGTTTGCTGGTCTCGTTAATCAACACCTTCACCTCCCCCGTTTTCAAATCCACCTTACAAAAATCGATCTCGTCACAAGTCCTCTTCTTACGCAAGAAATAAAGACTGTTGACCTTTTCTCCCGGGGTAAACAATCTCAATGTCTGATCCGGCCATTTCTCAACCGGCACTTTAATCAATTTCTTATCGGTCGTGTCCACCAGAAACAACTCCTCGTGTTGTACCTCCTGATCCCCGGCCATCACGTATTCATACTCGTTCAACATCGGACGGGCACTCAAATTATTAACGACATAAAGCGTCTTGATCTTCCTCCGGTCCGAACGACGCACATAAAAACGTTCTGAATTCTCGAACCACGTTACCCGTGCGGGCACCCGTTTACTCGTGGTATCCGCACCATAGCTGGCATAAGAATACTTCAATTCTCCATCCGTCGTTATCTGCGTCTCCACCGAATCTTTCACGGAAAGCATATAGAGATTATGGCTTTTCGCATAAACAATATAAGTACTATCCGGAGAATACGTTCCCACCAACCCGTTCGATTTCTTGGGAGTTGTATCCGGTTTCTTCCGGGCAGAATCTATTTTCATCAACCGATTGGTATAAATGTTATACTCGAAACGGAAAGTATCCACCTCGAACTTCAACGTCTTCTCATCTTCCTTAAAAGCCAATGCCCGCACGGGTAATTCTTTGTAATTCACCGGTCCGTGGGTATACTTACTGATCTCGGCAGTCATAAATTCCCGATCGAATAACTCCCGGTGAATCTTTGCTTTCGGGTCAACGAAATAATAACGGGTTCCATCGCCCGTTTTGTAACTATACCAAAACTTATCGCTTTCCTTCAAAAAGTGAGGACTTACTTTCGTTGATCCTACCAGTTTTTCTGCATTCCCACGCATAAAACGTTCGGCTTCCTTGTAATTGGCTTTCTGTGCAAACCCGGCCAGCACGAAAAGGCAGGGCACGAACCATAAAAAACATTTGATCATCATTTATTCCTTTAAATTTGTTCTATTGGTCTTTGTGAAAGCGAAATTAATTATATCCTCCCAAAGATTACCTTTCTACCGAAATCTTAATAAATATTTAACAGATTCAGATTATTTAAACTAATCATCTTCTACACAAACGTTTGAATATGCTACAAAACATAAGGTCTGACGCCACGATTTCATTTTTAATAGCTACTTTTGCATGTGGATAAACATGCAGATTTTTTCATTTACTTTAAATAAACAGGACGAGGTGATGGAAGTTTTCCCGATAGATAAAAAAACAGAGCAACTCTTTAAAGAAGTCAGCCGAAGAATATTCCGGTTACAAAACGGAAGAAGCCTTGACAGCATGGAGCGGATAGGAGCCGACACGCGGGGACAGATCGGGGCAAGTTACCTCTCTCTTAAAAACTTGGCCGGACAATACCAACCCGATTTAAAATTGGCACAACTATTGTGGGGAACAAAGAAGCGAGAAGAACAAATCGTTGCCTGTTTTTTATTCCCGATCCAAGAGCTGATTACAGAAAAAATTACCCAATTATTACAACACTGTTACAACTTCGAAATTGCGGAATATTTCGGGACACTGGTTCTTTCGAAACGGGAAAACGTGGAACAAATGGTAAATGAATATTTAAATTCCGATCGTCCCCATCTTCAAGTTGCGGCCCTAACCGCGATCGGAAGAAGCCGGATCAATCGCAAATTAAACTCCCCATTTACCGATAGTTACATTCTAAACATAGATCGTAACAAGTTCACGGACATGAACGTACAAAAGGTATATGATCGTATAAGCATATACTTGAGAGAATAGAAAAAAAAGAACGTGTTAATAAAACATAAAGGGACACGGGAAAGGGGAAATTGATTCTTTTATATCAAAATGTTTCCTATTTTTGTGCCGAATTAAAGAAAAAAAGAATTAATTAATTTCTAACATAAATTTATTGCTATGGCAAAATTAGATTTAAGTATTTATGGAATCACGGATGTGAAAGAAATCCTTCACAATCCCTCATATGAAGAATTGTACAAGGCAGAAACAGACCCGAAACTGGAAGGGTACGAAAAAGGATATTTGACCGAACTTGGCGCAGTTAACGTGATGACCGGAATCTACACCGGACGTTCACCAAAAGATAAATTCTTTGTAAAGAACGAGGCCAGCGAGGATTCTGTATGGTGGACTTCTGACGAATACAAGAACGACAACAAACCTTGTTCAGAAGAAGCATGGGCAGATTTGAAGGCAAAAGCCGTGAAACAATTGTCTGGCAAAAAACTGTACGTGGTTGACACGTTCTGCGGGGCCAATGCGGGAACCCGTCTGAAAGTTCGTTTCATCATGGAAGTGGCATGGCAAGCTCACTTCGTGAAGAATATGTTCATTCGCCCGACAGAAGAAGAACTAGCGAATTACGGGGAACCGGATTTCGTTTCTTTCAACGCTGCCAAAGCTAAAGTTGAAAACTTCAAAGAATTAGGCTTGAACTCCGAAACAGCTACCGTATTCAACTTGAAAACCAAAGAGCAAGTAATCTTGAACACTTGGTACGGTGGTGAGATGAAGAAAGGTATCTTCTCTATCATGAACTATCTGAACCCGTTACGCGGAATCGCATCTATGCACTGCTCTGCCAACACGGACATGGAAGGTAAAAACACGGCTATCTTCTTCGGTCTGTCGGGAACAGGTAAAACCACGTTATCAACTGACCCGAAACGTCTTTTGATCGGTGACGACGAACATGGATGGGATGATGAAGGCGTGTTCAACTACGAAGGCGGATGCTACGCTAAAGTTATCAACTTGAGCAAGGAAGCAGAACCGGACATCTACAACGCCATCAAACGTGACGCTTTGTTGGAGAATGTTACCGTAGACGCTAACGGAAAGATCGACTTCAATGATAAATCTGTTACCGAGAACACTCGTGTTTCTTACCCAATCTATCATATCAAGAACATCGTGAAACCGATCTCTAAAGGTCCGGCTGCACAACAGGTTATTTTCTTGTCAGCAGACGCATTTGGAGTATTACCTCCGGTATCCATCTTGACCCCGGAACAAACGAAATATTATTTCTTGTCCGGATTCACGGCAAAACTGGCTGGAACGGAACGCGGTATTACTGAACCGACTCCGACTTTCTCTGCTTGTTTCGGAGCTGCATTCCTGTCATTACACCCGACAAAATATGCAGAAGAACTGGTTAAGAAAATGGAGAGAACAGGAGCAAAAGCATACTTGGTAAACACCGGATGGAACGGAACAGGTAAACGTATCTCTATTAAAGATACTCGCGGTATTATCGACGCCATTTTGGATGGCTCTATTGATAAAGCCCCGACCAAAACAATCCCGTTCTTCAATTTCGAGGTTCCGACCGCATTGCCGGGAGTTGATCCGAAGATCCTTGATCCTCGCGATACATACAGTAACGCCAGCGAATGGGAAATCAAAGCAAAAGACTTATCAGAACGTTTCATCAAGAACTTCAAGAAGTTCGAAGGAAACGAGGCCGGAAAGGCATTGGTTGCCGCCGGTCCGAAATTATAATTCCAGGATTAGAACAGCAAAAAAGCACTTCGCAAGGAGTGCTTTTTTATTGCCCTTCCTTCTCCAGGGCTCCCCGCCTATATTGGTAGTAACTTGTGTCGGTATCTCGTTATTATCTCCAACTGTCAACAAGGAAAGATCTTACCCCATTTCAACTGTCAGGAATAAACAAACAGAACCCGGCCACACAGGGACCGGGCTCCGAAATAGATATTTAACGCTTTGGATTTTTATCCCATATAGCCTTTCATGACACCCCGTTTGCTGTTACGCACGAACATAATGATCTCGTCACGTTCTTTGGATGCCGGCATCTCGGCCTCGATTCGTTCCACCGCATCAGAATTGTTCAACCCGGATTGGAAAAGGATCCGGTATATATCCTGAATCTCGTTGATTTTTTCGTTCACGAATCCGCGACGGCGCAAACCGATTGAATTCACACCTGCATAAGATAAAGGTAATCTTCCGGCTTTCACGTAAGGAGGTACATCCTTACCAATCAAAGAGCCTCCCTGAATCATCACGTGACGACCGATATGTACGAACTGATGCACGGCAGACATTCCACCGATAATAGCGAAATCATCCACTACGACCTCACCGGCCAACTGACAAGCATTCGTGATAATGCAATTATCCCCGATCTCGCAGTCATGCGCAATATGCACGTAAGCCATGATCAAACAATTGCTCCCAACTTTAGTTACCCCCTTAGCGGCAGTACCTCTATTTATAGTCGCACACTCCCGGATGGTCGTGTTATCACCAATCTCGACGATTGTCTTCTCTCCCTTGAATTTAAGATCCTGAGGAATGGCAGAAATAACAGCCCCCGGAAAAATCTTACAATTTTTCCCGATATGCGCTCCCTCCAGGATAGTGACATTCGAACCAATTCTTGTTCCCTCCTCAATGACAACATTCTTATCAATTGTCACAAAAGGCTCAATCACCACGTTATCCGCGATCTGAGCTTCAGGATGAACATAAGCTAACGGTTGTTTCATTCGTTTTTTTTATTTAATTACAATATAATAATTACATTTTAAGTACAAGCTTACCACTATTTTTTCGTTTTTGCAACTTGAGCCATGAATTCACCCACTTCACAAACTAACGTTTTACCGACAAAAGCATACCCTCTCATCGTCACGATCCCGCGACGGATAGGAGCAATTTTCACCAGCTTAAAGACCAGCGTATCGCCCGGAACAACTTTATGACGGAATTTGATACCATCTATTTTCACGAAATAGGTGGAATAGTTCTCCGGATCTTCCACCTGATTCAACACTAGAATTCCCCCGCATTGCGCCATCGCTTCCACGATTAGCACGCCCGGCATTACCGGTTCTTCCGGGAAGTGCCCCACAAAGAAAGGTTCGTTCATGGTGACATTCTTGCAACCGATCACGATGTCATCCGTCACCTCGTAAATCTTATCAACCAACAGGAAAGGAGGACGATGAGGCAACAAGGCTCTCACCTTATTCACATCCATTAACGGTTCGGCCGTCGTGTCCACGTCGGGACGAACATCTTCTCTTTCCGCCTGCGTGATGGCCTTACACATTTTCTTGGCCAAGCTAGTGTTTGCTTTATGACCCGGTCTCTCTGCGATAACACGTCCTTTGATAAAACGCCCGCATAAAGACAGATCCCCAATAACATCCAACAACTTATGACGAGCCGGTTCATTGTCAAAGTACAGGTCCAAATTATTCAAAATACCCTGTTTCACCTCGATAGAATCGTGGTTGAACAATTTAGCCAGACGGTTCACCTCTTCTTGAGAGATTTCACGATCAACAATCACAATCGCATTATCCAAATCCCCGCCTTTGATCAGATTGTGCTGCAAAAGCATTTCCAACTCGCGCAGGAACACGAATGTCCGACACGGGGCAATCTCTTTCGCAAAATCGGTTACTTTTTCAGAATAAGTAGCATACTGCATTTGCAAGTAAGGAGAATCGTAAGCAACGACCAAATTTATATTATAGTCGGTGTCCGGCAATAACGTGATTTTCGTCTGCCCGTCCTCACTACAAAATTCCATTTGCTCTTTCACTGTAAAGTAGCGTCTATCAGCTTTTTGTTCTTCAAAACCTACTTTCTCTATCTCTTCCACGTAATATTTAGCACTACCGTCCAAGATCGGGAATTCTTCCCCGCTTAACTCGATCAGGCAGTTGTCAATTCCACACCCGTAAAGAGCTGCCATCGCATGCTCCATGGTGAACACGCACACTCCGTCCTTTTCCAGGCAACTGGCACGATCCATTAATTTTACATATTCAGCCAAAGCTGGAATTTCAGGAGATCCCTCCAAATCCATTCGACGTATTCGATAGCCAAAGTTCTCTTCAGCAGGCTTAAAGATCGCGGTCACCTGTTTCCCGGTGTGCAAACCCTTTCCATTCAAAGAAAATTCACTCTTTAAAGTTCTTTGCTTTACTGACATTTTATTCTGATTTTAATTTATTTACTTCTTTCTCTAAATCTTTTATTTGCCCGTATAGCTCCGGTAATTTACGGAACATGACATAACACTTCTGGTATTTCGGATAATCGAATGCAGGCGATCCGCGCAGGACAGATTTTTCCGGTATATTGGAAGTTATACCACTCTGGGCAGCAATCTGCGTCCCCGCCCCGATATTCAAGTGACCGACAATACCCACTTGCCCGCCGAACACGCAGTTTTCACCGACTTTTGTCGTCCCGGCAATCCCAGACTGGGCAGCGATAACCGTGTTACCACCCACCACCACGTTATGTGCAATCTGGACTAAATTATCGAGTTTAACTCCCTTTTTAATAATCGTAGATCCCATGGTAGCCCGGTCGATACAAGTATTCGCCCCGATCTCCACGTCGTCTTCCAGCAACACGTTACCGATCTGCGGGATTTTCTTGTAATGATCCCCTTCCGGAGCGAATCCGAAACCGTCAGCTCCCAGTACCACTCCGGCATGAAGGATACAGGATTTCCCGACCACGCATCCCGTGTAAATCTTTACCCCGGCATAAATAATC
Organism: Butyricimonas virosa; assembly: GCA_020743075.1. Classification (GTDB taxonomy): domain Bacteria; phylum Bacteroidota; class Bacteroidia; order Bacteroidales; family Marinifilaceae; genus Butyricimonas; species Butyricimonas virosa_A. Next base: position 16,343 of record DYVS01000277.1, read on the forward strand.
GTGTTATCCCCGATAACCACACCGTCACCGATATAGGCCTGAGGATATATTTTCACGTTATTCCCGATTTTCGCACCTCTTCCTATATATGCAAATGCCCCGATGTAAGGTTTTTCCCCGATCGTGGCACTATCACTGATATAAGAAGGTTGTTCAATTCCTACTGGTTTCGGCTTCATATCATCATACATTTGCAGTAACGTTGCAATGGCATCATAAGCCGATTCCACCCGGATCAAAGTACAGGAATACTCGTGCGTGGGTTCGAATGTTTTATTCACTAACACGATCGATGCTTGCGTCGTGTAGATATAATGTTCGTATTTAGGATTAGCTAAAAAAGCCAATGTTCCCGGCTTTCCTTCCTCTATTTTAGATACGTTATTTACAGAAATCTCGGGGTCTCCATCGACAACCCCGCTTAATAGAGCTGCTATGTCCTTTGCTTTAAACTCCATAATTCAAAAAATTTCGGCAAACTTACAAATTTTATTTGGAACTATATAGAAAATGTGACAAATATGTTTCCATACCAATATTTAAAACCATACATATCAAGGCTTAAAGGCTTGTTTCCAACACGATTCCCATTACGATGAAACCTCTTTCCCGAAAACATTCGCTCCGGAAAAATATCCCGTCCTCACCTATTTTCCACTGGAACTCTTTGGATTAAAAATAATTAATTGTATCTTTGCGCTCGGTTATTAACAAACGAGGGGGCGATTAGTCCCCTCTTCTGTTATCTTAGATTAAAGAGTAGAATGAAAAGTACAGAGAAAATAAAAGACATTATCGAAACAATACTGCAGGGGACAGATTTGTTTCTGGTGGACTTGAAAGTATCTCCGGACAACTCGATCGAGGTCTACATCGACTCCCTGAAGGGCATTAACGTGGATTCCTGCGTGACCCTCAGCAAACAATTGGACGCAAAACTGGATCGAGATACCGAGGATTTCGAGTTAACCGTTTCGAGTGCCGGAATCGGTTACCCCTTCAAAGTAACCCAGCAATACGAGAAAAACCTGGGAAACCAAGTGGAGGTGAAACTGCAAAACGGGGGAAAATTACAGGGAACCTTAAAATCCCATTCCGTCACGGGAATCGTAATTGAATGTGAAGAAAAAGTGGCCGTGGAAGGGAAGAAGAAGAAAAGCATCGTCAAAGTGGAGAAAGAGATTCATTTTACAGACATAAAGGAGGTTAAAGATATTGTTGTTTTCTAAATACATAAAATAAAAATGGAAGCCATTAATTTGATAGATTCATTCGCAGAATTTAAAGAGCTTAAAAATATTGACAGGGCAACCTTGATGAGAGTATTGGAAGATATTTTCAGAAATATGCTTATCAAGCGTTACGGGACGGACGAGAATTTTGACATCATTATAAACATCGACAAGGGAGACTTGGAAATCTGGAGAAACCGTATCGTGGTGGAAGACGATGCCTTCGAAAACCCGAATACCCAAATTTCCCTGACGGAAGCAAAGAAAATCGATGCCGACTACGAGGTGGGAGAAGAAGTGACCGACGAGGTGAAATTCAAGGATTTCGGACGCCGTTCCGTGCTGGCTTTAAGACAAAACCTTTCAGCCCGGATTCTTGAACTGGAGAAAGATCACATCTTCACCAAATACAAAGAGAAAGTGGGCCAGATCGTGACCGGAGAGGTTTACCAAGTATGGAAAAAAGAGATTTTGGTTCTGGATGACGAGGGCAACGAGTTGATCCTCCCGAAACAGGAACAAATCCCCAGTGATTTCTTCAAGAAAGGAGATACCATCCGGGCCGTCGTTATTCGTGTGGAAATGAAAAACGCCTCCCCGTACATCATCCTTTCCCGTACATCACCCGTATTCCTTGAAAGATTGTTCGAGAACGAGGTTCCGGAAATATTTGATGGCTTAATTACGATCAAAAACGTGGTACGTGTTCCGGGAGAACGCGCCAAAGTGGCCGTTGAATCATATGATGACCGTATCGACCCGGTGGGTGCTTGTGTCGGAATGAAAGGTTCACGCATACATGGAATCGTCCGGGAACTGAGAAACGAAAATATAGACGTGATTAACTACACGAACAACATCCAACTATACATCACCCGCGCACTGAATCCAGCCAAGATCAACAAGATTGAAATGGACGAGGAAAACAAGAGAGCGAACGTTTACCTGAACCCGGAGGAAGTTTCCTTGGCCATCGGTAAAGGCGGTTTGAATATCAAACTGGCCAGCCAGCTCACGGGCTACGAGATCGATGTTTATCGTGAACTTGAAACCGCAGAAGAAGAAGACGTTAACCTGGAAGAATTCTCCGACGAGATCGAACCATGGGTAATCGAGGAACTGAAACGCGTGGGTTGTGACACGGCAAAGAGCGTGTTAGAGTTAAGTGAATCAGAATTAGAGAGCAGGACTGATCTTGAGATAGAGACCATCAGGGATGTTCTCAAAATATTAAGAGCCGAATTTGAATAAGGAACGCTCAAGGTTATAATGCTTGTAAAATAAAATCTTAATATGGCAGTTAGACTAAGTAAAGTTGCTAGAGAATTTAACGTAGGTTTGTCCACGATAGTGGATTACCTGCAGGAAAAGGGGATTAAGATTTCATCTGATCCAAACGCGAAACTAACAGATGACCAGTACTCTTTAGTAGCAAAAGAGTTTTCTACCGATAGCGAGGCTAAAAAAGAATCCAATCGAGTAGATTTAAAAAATACACGGTTAAAAAAAGAAACGGTTACCATTGATAACATGAACAATGGTACGGAGGAACACGCTCCGGAATTTATATCTATAAAGGACGAGATTAAACTGGAAAATAAAATTAAGGTCGTGGATCACATCGACCTGAACAGACTGAATAAACAACAAAAACCGGAAGAGAAGGTTGAGGAAATAAAAGAGGTGAAGATCGAGGAAAAGAAAGAAGAAAAACCGGCAGAACCTCAGGTAAAAGAAACTCCCGTAGTTGCACAAAAGCAAGAACGGGAAGAAACTCAGGCTCCTGTTGCTAGAACTCCGAAAACGATCATCAAGCAACCGAAAGTTGAAACCCGTCAAGAGGAAAAAGCCCCGTCTGAAGATTATTCCAACAGAACCGACAGAGAAGTGAGCTACAAATCACCGACCCCGGCGATTAAAGACGTGAAGGTTGTCGGAACAATCGATCTGGACGCGATCAATCAGCGTACCCGGCCCCCGAAGAAAAGCAAACAAGAAAGAGAAAGGGACAAACGGGAACTCAAGAAAAAATCTTTGGTTCCTCCCAAGAGTACGGATGACATCGTGATCAAGAAAAATATCGTGATAAACGAAGGTGAAGAAGATTCAGATGAATCGGAAACTCGTAAAAAGAGAAAACGTATTCTGAAAAAAGACGAGAAAATCAATATTGAAGCTTCTAAAACCGCCAAGCAAGAGGAAAGCAAAAAGAAAATAAAGAAGATAAAGAAAAAGAAAGCCAGCAAGGCTGAAATTTCTGAAGAAGACGTACAAAAGCAAATCAAAGACACGTTTGCCCGTTTGGGGAACAAGGGAAAAACCAAGAGTTCCAAACACCGGAGAGACAAGCGAGATGCCGTACACCAGAAGATGCAGGCTGAAATGGAGCAGGCAGAGCTGGAAAAGAGTATCCTTAAACTCACGGAATTCGTTACGGTTAGCGAGTTAGCAACCATGATGGATATTTCCGTGGCAGATATTATCTCAACTTGTATGTCCTTGGGCTTGTTCGTGTCCATCAACCAACGTCTGGATGCAGAAACCATTAATATCGTGGCAGAAGAATTCGGATTTGATGTCGAATTTGTGAGCGTGGATATTCAGGAGGCCATTGACGAGGATGAAGACGAGCAGGAAGAACACGTGGAATCCCGTCCGCCGATCGTGACTGTTATGGGACACGTTGACCACGGTAAAACATCTTTATTGGACTATATCCGTAAAGCAAACGTGATTGCCGGAGAGGCAGGAGGAATCACCCAACACATCGGTGCTTACAGCGTGAAACTTGCTGATGGTAGAACCGTGACATTCCTAGATACCCCGGGACACGAGGCGTTTACCGCCATGCGTGCCAGAGGTGCCCAAGTAACGGATATTGCCATCATCATTATTGCAGCCGATGATAACGTCATGCCGCAGACTGTTGAGGCAATCAATCACGCCAGTGCGGCAGGAGTACCCATTGTATTCGCAATAAACAAAATTGATAAACCGGGAGCTAACCCCGACAAGATCCGGGAAGAATTGGCTGCCATGAACTACCTCGTAGAAGAATGGGGTGGTAAATACCAATGTCAGGAAATCTCAGCCAAAAAAGGCTTGAACGTAGAAGAACTTCTGGAGAAAGTGTTACTTGAGGCAGAAATTCTAGAATTAAAGGCTAACCCGAAACGGAAAGCAATCGGTTCAATCATCGAGTCCTCGCTGGATAAAGGACGGGGATACGTGGCAACCGTACTCGTACAAAGCGGAACGTTGCGCATTGGAGACGTGGTACTAGCCGGACAATATTTCGGACACGTGAAAGCTATGTTCAACGAACGTGGAAGTAAAATGGAAGAGGCTGGACCATCCTGCCCGGCATTGATACTCGGTTTGAACGGGGCTCCACAGGCCGGAGACAAATTCAACGTCATGGGTAACGAGAAAGACGCCCGTGCTTTGGCTAACAAACGAGAACAGTTACAACGCGAGCAAGGATTGCGTACCCAGAAACATATCACCCTGGACGAGATCGGCAGACGTATTGCTATCGGAAACTTCCAAGAGTTGAACATTATCGTGAAAGGAGACGTGGATGGTTCTATCGAAGCTTTGTCCGACTCTTTGATCAAGTTGTCAACCCCGGAAATCCAGGTAAACGTGATCCACAAAGCCGTGGGACAAATTTCCGAAGGCGATGTCATGTTGGCTGCCGCATCGAACGCTATCATCATCGGATTCCAAGTACGTCCCTCCATGGGTGCCAGAAAGCTGGCAGAGAAAGAGGAAATCGACATCCGACTTTACTCTATTATCTACACGGCTATCGAGGAAATCAAATCCGCCATGGAAGGTATGCTATCCCCTGAATTCAAGGAAGAGATCACCTCTACCGTGGAAGTGCTTGAAACATTTAAGATTACCAAGGTGGGAACGATTGCCGGATGTATCGTGAGAGACGGAAAGATTACTCGTTCTTCAAAAGTACGCGTGATTCGGGACGGTATCGTGATCTTCACCGGAGAACTAGGATCATTAAAACGTTTCAAGGACGACGTGAAAGAAGTTTCCAAGGGATTCGAGTGTGGTTTGAACATCAATAATTATAACGATATTCAGACAGGAGATTTCATCGAAAGCTTTGAAGAAGTGGCCGTGAAAAAAACATTATAAAAAATTTAACTATAAACTAACATAGTTTCTCTCGATAATTTTGTACTTTGCATCACTAAATTTTAGAGAGAAATTATTTTAAAAACTAATTTAATTTATTCATGAAAAGACTATTAATTCTTACAGCAATATTAACCTTAATGGTTGGGGCTGCAAATTCACAGGTATTAAAACCAGTGAAATGGCAAATTTCTTTCAAGAAAGTAAGCGAAGGTGTTTATGACATCATCTGTAAAGCTACTGTTGAAAGCGGCTGGCACCTGTACGATACCAAATTACCGGAGAACGGACCTCTTCCTACAACTTTCAATATAGATGAAGATGAGACAAAAGACATTGAATTAGTAGGAGAATTTAAAGCAACCACAGAACCTAAAACTGAAAAGAGCGAAGCCTTCAATATGGAATTGAAATATTTCGAAGGAACCGTGACTTTCGTACAACGGGTGAAACTGAAAGGAGACAAAGCTAAATTAGTAGGCTACGTAGAATATATGGCTTGCTCTGGCGGACAATGTATCCCTCCTGCCGAAGAAGAATTTGAATTCGAATTAACGAAATAATCAAAAGGCCGTCTTCGGACGGCTTTTTTTATCTCTCTTCCCCATTGATCAACTAGAAAGAATAAAAATACATGCACTACAACCGAATTCTTTTGTTCTGTATCGTCTTCCTGTTGTTCACGTCTTGCAAAGAGAAGAAACCACCCGTGCAAACCGATTACTCGCTGGAAATTCCCCACCCGTCACAAACGCTAACCCTCTTGTTTTGCGGGGACATCATCCAACACCTTCCGCAAATATATAGCGCACACGAACCGGCGGAAAAAGACTACAAATACCAGAAATGTTTCAAGTACATCGCTCCTTATTGGGCTGATGCCGATTTCGTCATTGCCAATCTGGAAACGACCTTGGGGAATAAAGATTTTTCCGGTTATCCCCGATTCTGTTCTCCCTGGCAAATCGCACGGGACCTCCATCAACTGGGAGTAACAACATTTGTTACCGCCAACAACCATAGTTGTGACCAACTCGGGAAAGGGATCACCAATACCGTCTATTATTTGGACTCATTAGGAATCCCACACACGGGAACATTCACAGATACCCTCAATTACAAAAAGAGACACCCGCTCTATCTTCAGAAAGATGGTTTCAAAATAGCACTACTCAACTACACGTACGGGACAAATGGACTCCCCGTTCCCAAAGGTTTTGTCGTCCCGCACATTGACACAACCGCCATAAAACAAGACATCCAACTGGCCCACCGGGACACGGCCACCAACATCATAGCCTTCATGCACTGGGGGTATGAATACCATAACTTTCCGAACAAGGAACAGCGGACATTAAGTAAATGGTTGCATGAACAAGGAGCTGATATGGTCATCGGTTCACATCCCCACGTGGTCCAGCCGATAGAATATTATACCTCGAACAAAGATACACTAGGCGTTACCGTTTTCTCTCTGGGTAACTTTATTTCCAACCAATCCCAACAAGGAACAGAAGGAGGAATATGTATTCGAGTGACTTTAACGAAACCCCAGAACCATCCTGTACGTTATCAGATGGAGCCGATTAAATTTTACATGTACCGTCCCTACGAGGAAGGGCGGCGGCGTTATTACGTGGTACCGGAAAATTTGGCTGATAGTATTATGAAAGATTTCCACCTGACGAAGAGTAAAAACTTCTTCAAGAAAACGGATTCCATACTGAAATCAACCAAAACTTTTAGTTTTTAGCTTTCCGGTTTTCACTTACATATTCGTATATTTGTATGACCTTAAAATAACATGAAGATGAAACTAGCAGTAATCGCACATGACGGGAAAAAAGCAGATATGGTTGCTTTCCTGAACAGACATTATGAATTCATGCACTCGGCAAACATAGAGATCATTGCTACCGGGACTACCGGAAAACACGCACAGGCTGCCGGGTTAAAAGTTGAACGCCTTCTTTCCGGTCCACTCGGGGGAGATGCCCAAATTGCAGCACAAGTGGCAGAACATAAAGTACAAATGGTGCTATTCTTCCGAGACCCGCTTGGGAAACACCCTCACGAACCGGACGTACAAATGTTAATGCGCGTATGTGACGTTCACAATGTTCCATTAGCAACGAACCCTGCATCCGCAGAATTGATGCTGAAAGGTTTCGAGAAACAGATGCAGAAATAGTTAATGTTTTATTAAACTTTGTGTGAAGATTTGCAAATCCGCACACAAAAAACTATGTTTGTATCGATTAAAGGTTTGTAAACCATGAGGAAACGACAGATAGCTATTATCCCGCTTATTTTTGCTAGCATGATTATGCTACTGTCGTCTATTATGCCTCATCATCACCACGGCAAATTAATCTGTTTCACGCCCACACATGAACACAGTTCGTTCATCGAAAAAGAATGTCACAATGAACATGACTCAACTCCTACCGAGGGTGAATGTGAAGTCAGATTACTATTCCAGACAAGTATTGTAAAACAACATCATGACGAGTGTAATTGTTATCCGAATATCATCCCGGATCAACCATTCCAATCCATACTGCCCCTTGCCGGGTTAGATCACTCGTTATTACTTCTCGGAATACCAAAAGAAGTTCCACCCATATTTTACCGGGAACGTCTCCACTCGATCACGTGGAGCATCACCTCTGCCGGCAGGGCTCCTCCTACCGTAATAGCTTAAATATAGAATTACTCGCCCAGTGTAAACCGGACAATTATTATTTATTGTTTTATTCTCAACATTAAATCATTTATTTATGAGAACAATTATTTATGCTATTACAATATTAGCGATCTCCTTATGGGGGTGCAAAAACCAATCATCACAAGATAAACACACTCACTCCGCAACGGAGACTCACGCAGGACATGATCACGAACATGAGGGACACGACCATGAACACGAGGGGCATGATCATGAACATGAAACTGCAGAGGAACATGCCGGTCACAGCCACGAAAGCGGAGAAGCAAAACATAGCGACGAGATCATTTTCCCGAAAGCCCAGGCAGCAAAAACCACTTTCGAAGTACGGGAAATTCAACCCGCCTCTTTTAACCAGGTAGTTAAAACAACAGGACAAGTGCTTGCCGCACCCGGTGATGAGGCCGTTATCGTCGCCACCAGCAATGGCATCGTTTCATTCTCTTCCAACAAATTAACGGAAGGGACAAAGGTTCAAAAAGGACAATCCCTGTTCCAGATTTCCTCAAAAGACATCGCAGAAGGAGATTACTACACGAAAGTAAAAGCAACTTACGAGGCAGCTAAAGCCAGCTATGATCGTGCCGAGGCTCTTGTAAAGGACAAAATCATATCTCAAAAGGAATTCGAAAGTACCAAGCTGGAATTCGAGAACGCAAAAACAGCTTATGACGCCGTATCCAATAACAAAACGGCAAAGGGAGTTAGTGTCAACGCCCCGATTAACGGACACATGAAAAACATTCTTGTAAAAGAAGGAGAATACATCACGGTAGGACAACCGTTAGCAACGGTTTCTCAAAACCAACGCCTAGTACTCCGGGCTGAAGTATCCCAAAGATACTACAATGCCATGCAATCCGTTAAGAGTGCTAATTTCAAGACACCATACGATAATAAAGTTTACTCCCTGGAAGACTTGAACGGACGTTTGCTCTCTTTCGGAAAAACGTCCAACGAGAATTCATTCTTTATCCCCGTATCTTTCGAATTTGACAATAAAGGCGAAGTGATCCCGGGGTCTTTCGTAGAAGTATATCTTATTTCATCCCCGATTGAAAACACATTATCCATCCCCGTGTCCGCATTGACCAACGAGATGGGAATCTACTACGTGTACGTGCAAATTGACGAGGAAGGCTATCGTAAACAAGAAGTGGCATTAGGTGCCAACAACGGTAAAGAGGTACAGATCATCAAAGGCCTGCACCCCGGAGACCGTGTCGTAACTCAAGGAGCCTATCAAGTCAAAATGGCCTCTGCATCTGGAGCAATTCCTCACGGACATAGCCATGAACACTGATAAACTAAAAGTTAGAAGATAAAAACTAAAAGTTGAAATCTAAAATTAATCGCGGATGCTGAACAAGATTATACAATATTCATTACATAACCGGCTGGTGGTAATGATCGCATCGATAGCTTTACTCCTATGGGGGTCCTACACGGCGCATAAAATGGAAGTGGATGTATTCCCGGATTTGAACGCACCCACGGTGGTCGTTATGACCGAGGCACAAGGAATGGCTCCCGAAGAAGTGGAGCGTATGGTAACCTTCCCGATCGAAACGGCAGTCAATGGAGCCACGGACGTGAAAAGCGTACGTTCATCCTCCACTACCGGATTCTCGGTAGTCTGGGTACAATTTGATTGGGGTACCAATATTTACACGGCCCGTCAGATCGTGTCTGAAAAACTATCCACGTTGGGAGATGTTTTACCGAGTAACGTGGGGCAACCTACCCTTGGACCGCAATCTTCCATCTTGGGAGAAATGATGATTTTCGGGTTAACTGCCGATAGTACTTCTTTACAGGATTTACGGACGATTGCCGACTGGACGATACGGCCCCGCTTGTTATCCACGGGTGGAGTAGCACAGGTCGCCGTGATCGGTGGTGACATCAAGGAATACCAAATTCTTCTTGATCCCGCACGGATGAAACATTACGGGATCAGCATGGATGAAGTGTTAACCGTCGTGGATAACATGAATCAGAACTCCACGGGAGGTATTCTATACGAATATGGTAACGAGTACATCGTACAAGGTCTTTTGGCAACGAATGACGTGGAAGAAATCGGTAAAGGTGTGGTAAAAACCGTGAACAACGTTCCGGTTTTATTATCGGACATCGCAACCGTACAGATCGGACCGAAAGAACCGAAACTGGGGCTTGCCTCCGAAAGAGCAAAACCTGCCGTACTGGTAACCATCACGAAACAACCGAACACGAACACGCTGGAACTAACCGATAAACTGGATCAGGCCATCGTGGACCTACAAAAGACATTACCGTCTGACGTGAAAATCTCTTCCGACATATTCCGTCAATCCCGCTTTATTGAAAGTTCTATTTCTAATATACAGAAAGCACTGTTCGAGGGAGCTATTTTCGTGGTTGTCGTGCTTTTTTTCTTTTTAATGAACGTGCGTACCACGATTATTTCGCTAGTTGCCCTTCCCCTATCCTTGCTCGTTGCCATTCTAACCCTTCACGGGCTTGGCCTGACGATTAACACGATGAGTTTAGGAGGACTTGCCATTGCCATCGGTTCACTTGTGGACGATGCCATTGTCGACGTGGAGAACGTGTACAAGCGACTACGGGAAAATCAATTAAAACCAGCGGAAGAAAGACTTTCCTCGCTGAAAGTCGTGTTCGAGGCCTCCCGCGAAGTACGTATGCCGATTCTGAACTCAACACTGATTATCGTGGCTTGTTTCTTGCCATTATTCTTCCTTTCCGGAATGGAAGGACGTATGTTGATTCCGCTGGGAATCGCATTTATCGTGGCCCTATTCGCCTCAACAGTTGTGGCATTAACCTTGACCCCGGTACTATGTAGTTATATGCTAACCACCAAAAAGGCGCTGAAGAAAAACGAGAAAGAACCTTTCGTGTCTCGCACCTTAAAAGTATGGTATAAGAAAGCATTGGAATGGGCTCTTCGTCACAAAAAAATGGTTATCGGGACCAGTGCAGCCCTGCTAATCTTCACGATTGTTATCATGACCGGACTGGGACGTAGCTTCCTACCCCCATTCAATGAAGGATCACTCACGATTAACATCAGTACCATGCCGGGAATCTCCCTCGAAGAATCTGATAACATGGGACGTATGGCTGAAAAGATCCTTCTGGATATTCCGGAAATACAAACCGTGGCCCGCAAAACCGGACGTGCCGAATTGGATGAACACGCTCTTGGAGTAAACGTTTCTGAAATGGAAGCTCCCTTCGAACTGGACAAACGTTCTCGGGATGAATTCTTGGCTGACGTACGTCAACGACTGGGAGAACTAAAGGGAGTGAACATTGAAATCGGGCAGCCGATCTCTCACCGTATTGATGCCATGCTTTCCGGTACAAAAGCGAATATTGCAATCAAACTATTCGGAAACGACCTGAACAAATTATATAACATCGGTGGACAAATCAAAGAGGCCATTCAAGGAATTGACGGAATTGCTGACTTGACCCTAGAGCAACAGATTGAGCGTCCTCAATTACAGATTAAACCCAAACGGGACATGCTCGCCAAATACGGAATCCCGTTACCTGAATTCTCTGAATTCATTAACGTGGCTCTTTCCGGTAAAGTCGTGTCACAAGTGTACGAAGGCGGCAGGGTGTTCGACCTCACCGTAAAAGTACATGATGACGACAAGGCTAACATGGAACTGATCGGTAACTTGATGATCGATGCCAACGGGCAAAAAATCCCACTTCATTACGTGGCTGAAATCCTCCCTCTGGTAGGCCCGAACACCATCAGTCGGGAAAACGTGCAGCGGAAAATTGTTGTATCTGCCAATGTTGCCGGACGCGATCTGAACGGCGTGGTAAAAGACATCCAAAAGACGGTAGGGGAACAAATTACCCTGCCGGAAGGTTATCACGTGGAATACGGCGGGCAATTCGAAAGCGAACAAGCCGCATCCCGAACGTTGTTCCTCACCTCAGTAATTTCCATATTATTGATCTTCTTATTATTGTTCAACGAGTTCCATAGTATGCCTCTATCCGGTATCATCATGTTAAACTTACCGTTGGCAATTATCGGAGGAGTTCTAAGCATTTGGTTTACATCGGGCATCATCAGTATTCCAGCCATCATCGGGTTTATCTCCCTGTTCGGTATCGCCACTCGAAACGGTATATTGCTTGTATCCCACTACAATCATTTACGCTCGGAAGGGATGTCTCTACATGATAGCGTGATTCTCGGTTCTCTTGACCGTTTGAACCCGATTTTGATGACAGCATTAACGTCAGCCCTAGCTCTAATTCCATTGGCCGTGGGCGGAGACCTCCCCGGAAATGAAATTCAAAGCCCACTGGCCCAGGTTATTTTGGGTGGATTATTAAGCTCCACGTTATTAAACGGCTTCGTAGTTCCGATCATGTACTTGTTACTCAATCATAAACAAAAAGAGATCGAGAACCTAGAAATGTAACCTTTTGAAAATAAAGAAATGAAAACATATAAATTGTACATACTCGGATTGATGCTTTTGGGTACTCTCACCACGAGAGCCCAAAGCAGCATCGATCAAGTGCTGAGAAGCATTGAAACCAACAACAAGTCATTGCAAGCCAACACGAAAATGACCGATGCGCAAAAGTTGGAGGCCCAAACCGGAAAGTTCCTTGCCAACCCCTCGGTGGAATGGGAACAGATGTGGGGTAACCGGAACAATCCCGGTTCGGAGTACACGTTGACGGTAAAACAATCTCTGGATTTTCCAACAACCTACTCTAACAAAAATAAACTGGCAAACTTAAAAGCGAACACGATCGGATTCCAATCCGCCGCCTATCGCCAACAATTGCTTTTAAATGCCAAACAGACTTGTATAGAGATTATCTACTTGCGGAAACAAAAGAGCCTCTTAGACGAGCGGTTAGCTAATGCAGAAACCATGTTCGCTCTCTACAAAAAGCGGTTTGAATCCGGAGACGCCAATCAATTGGAATTAAATAAAATTCAATTGGAATTATTGAATGCCCAAAATCAAAGCCGCTTGAACAAAGCCGCCTTAACCGCAGCCGAAGAACAACTTCGCAATTTAAATGGGGGAAACCCTATCACGCTTGATGCGACAGACTACCCGGCGGGAGAAGAACTCATTAATTTTGAGCAATTACAAGCAGCCTTCATGGATGCAGACCCGAATTTAAAAAGCCTTACCGGAGATCAAGAGATTGCCAACCGGGAAGTGAAATTAAGTCGTTCCCTTACCTTGCCGAAATTCGATGTCGGGTACAAACGCAATGCCGCCTCGGATCACGTGGCCTCTAATGGATTTATGGTAGGAGTATCTATCCCTCTGTTCGAGAACAAGAACACGGTAAAAAAAGCGAAAGCACAGGCTGAATTTGCCACGGCCTCATTGGAAGACAATCGCTTGAATTTAAAAACGAATCTTCAACAGCTTTATCAACAAGCCGAGGCATTACAGATTTCTCGTGCCGATTATGCCAAAGTATTGGAACAACAAGGTAATATCGAATTACTCAACAAGGCACTAAACGCCGGACAACTCTCCGTAATTGACTATTTCACGGAACTCTCGACAATCTATGATAGTCACCAAAGCTATCTGGATGTAGAAAAAGAATACCACAGTATATTAGCTCAATTGTATCAATACAAGCTATAAAAAATTACCCCCAAAATGCTTTCGTCATTTTGGGGGTTCTTACTGATCTAATCAAACAATTGAGAACAAAAATCTTTCAACTTTTCACCTCTTAACCCTTTAGCTATAATCTTTCCATCCGGGGCAATCACCCATATGGCAGGAATTCCAACTATACCGTACAATTCGTACACGTGTTTTTTATTCTTACCTCGCAAAACTCCTTGCTTCCACACCATACCGTCATCTTCTATCGCTTTCCGCCATGCCTGTTCATCCTTGTCCGATGATACAGAAAAAGCATCTAATCCCTTTTTATGAAATTTTTGATATATCTCTTTCACATTCTCCGATTCTGCACGACATGGCATACACCAAGATGCCCAAAAATCCAAAATAACATATTTTCCTCGTAAATCTTCCAAAGATATAGTATCACCTTCCAAAGTTATAGCGGTAAAAACAGGAGCCATACTTCCCGGAGCCACCCGAGTCAACGTCTCTGCCCGATTCTTCATATCAAGATAATAACGATTACCAGCAAGTTGTTGATCGAATTTCTTTAAAACAGAATAAATCTCGTCAGCATCCATGTTCAAATATCTCTTCCAGTAACTATACAAGGTTGCTAAAGAATTTCCATCTCCGACCAACTGATCTTGAAAACGAAGTAATTCTTCCTCGTATTCTTGCATAATCACTTTCCGTCTTGCCATCTGTTCTTCTTCGCTCGCCTCTCTCATTTTAGGAGCAAACATGGCATTCTCTCTTTTTTCCGATAATACCTTCGTAAACCGTTGATAACTCTGCCACTCATCATTTCCCCGAGTACCCGATGCCCGGGAGAAGAATAGAGAATACACGTGACCGCGAACCTGTACATTTCCTTTCTCTGCAAAGAAAAGAACCCTTCCCGGAAGATTACCAAATTGTAATTCATACGCTTCCCCGTAATATTCTCCCGGCAAATCGAACTGAAACTGTCCCCCCTGCATAGACACATTCATCACCGTATCATACTGAAACCCGGCAACCTGACGTAGAACCGCAATCTCTACATCATCCTTTATGCCCTCGATACGCCCCTGCACATGGCAAACATCTTTAGATGTACAGGCACATACACAGATCACCAACCATATCCCTAATAATCCCTTCATACGCTTATTTATTTATACATGAATAACTTCTCAGGTGTATTCTCCTTCTTCGACAAAGTTGCCAACACATCCGTACGACTAGGTAGGATAACCACGACAGTCCCCTTATCCACGAATTTAGACAACTTCACCAAATCATCATTTTTTAATCGGATACATCCGTGAGTCTCCCGCCCGGGAACCGTTTCAGGATCATGCGTACCATGAATTCCAATACCTTTAAATCCCGGAGTACTCAACCGAATAAACAGAGGTCCATAAGCCCCTTTCACCGGGCCTTTACCGAAATCATACGTCCAATGTGCCGCAGGTTCCTTACTCACAACTTTAAAAACACCTTCCGGTGTCCGGTTATCCCCAGCTTTCACTTTCTGCCCGAAATTCATCCCGCAAGCGATAGGAAATTTTAACAACTCCTTTCCATCATTATCGTAAACAGTCATCTTCATCTCTTCTTTAGAGACAATAATGTAAGCAGCCTTTTGCGTAAAGGCCGTCGACGTGATTATGAAAAACGATAAACACGTCAGAATATATTTAAACTTCATGTGATTACTTTCCTAATATTTCAGCAATAATATAATTCATGTGAGCATATTTCTCCGTGATAAAGAGCAAGTACCGAACATCCAAGCAAATTACCCGATGCAAATTTTGATCAAAGTTAAAATCACGGGTCATGGATTCCCAGTTGCAGTCAAATACCAACCCGATCAATTCCCCTTTCGCATTCAATAACGGACTTCCTGAATTA
>DYVS01000278.1:0-8422 GCA_020743075.1 Butyricimonas virosa
GACAAAACAAAACAAAAGCTTAATATTCATTTTATATTTATATTTAAAGCCAAATGGCACTTTACAATACTACCATCTGGCTTGAAATTAACATTATCTACAAATCGGACTCGCGAAATTCACATCTATCACCAAACCACCCCGGATCACATCTACAATACCCATAATAAGAATACTGTGTCTCACGTAGTATTACAAAGTCACTCCCCTCACCCAAACAATACTCTTTAACGTTTACAGCCTTATCAAACCACCTCGGTTCATTAAATGACATCAAAACAAATGCTCCCGCAACTCCAAGAAGCACGACTAATTTTTCCACTTGCTTTTTCATAGTTTTAAAGTATAAAGTAAATCATCTGTACCAACCTCGCCTGGTACATGGCGATATCTATTTTAAATAATCATCCCGGATCAACTTCATATAATTATTCAACACGCTCAACGTGTAATCATTCAATATCAAATAAGCCTGTACCTGCCGTTGAGTTCCAACGTAAAAAATTGCGGTTTCTCGTCCTAATCTATTCCCTAAAGGCCCGGCTTCAAACACTCGATACGGGTAAGCTTTCAATATCTCAAATAAAACCGAATCACATTTCTCATCAACAACGACAACCAACCGGGACGAGTCCATATCCTTACACGTATTCAAAATATAACTTAATCGTCGATCCCGTAATTTATCTGTCATATCACCAGCGATGTAAAGCACCATGCAATCCTGCAAACCGTCATGAATACACTCCGACCTTTCATCCATTTGAATCCTAATGATTGAATCACCACTCCACCATTTCTTTTTATACGTCTCGAAAAGTAATCTTAATAGAAAATCCGTACTCCCGTGCATTCTCTCGATCTCCATTTCCCGGTAATGACATGTCTCCCGCCAGCGGTTTCTCGAAGCAGTCAAGTAATTTACATATATTCCTCCGGCAATAATAATCACCAGAAACACGATAAAACTTATATCCGGTTTCTTTTTCATAACCTTAATTATTAGTACAACGTAATTGTATCTCGTGGGGTGAATCCGGCAAATTAGAAAACACATACGCCTTTTTATAAACCCGTCCTTCCCCTGTCGACTTATATTTTACCCTTATCACTCCGGTTTTTCCAGGCAACAAAGGCGTTCGGTCCCACGAAAAAGACAAACAACCGCAACTTGTTTCTATGGCAGAAATAATTATCGGAGAATCAAACGAATTCCGGTAAACAATATCAAACCAAGTCTCTTTATCATCCGGCTCCCGAGTAAAATCATACTGATCAGCAAAAAGCCGTTTCTTTTCCCAATCGACCTCTCGTACCACCCCGAATTCCATCTCGGCGATATACTCACGATAAAGCAACTTATCCAAATCATCTAAATTTCTTAATGCCTTTTCCTTGTACTCAATGGCTTGTTTATCATTCCCAAGTAAGCCGCAATATCGCCATCCGAGATAAAGATTCATGAAATAAGGTTCCGTATCCAACGACATCTTCACCCGATACATCCCTTTCCGCAAGACTACCGTATCCGTGTTCGGACAAGTCAATTGAAATGCCGCCTGCAAAACATTCTCGAAAAAAGAATAGACATTCGAAGAATACGACGTGTAAAGAGATACATTCAACCGGGGTGGCACATTCTGACCCTGTTCCAACAATTGCAGCACGGACAATAATCCCTCGGCTCCGATAAATCCTGTATGCAAGTATTCTATTCGCATACTGGTATCTGCAATGATCATTGTCGGGGTGGATAGCGTACGTAAAACTTGAGGAATCAACGCATTCTTCTCGTCAGTAATTTCCAATTGCCACATGCGATAATCTCGATTCAATTTTTCTACTAACTCTTTATCCCCAGCCCAATCATCTTTTGTCGCTTTACACACGTTACAATCCCCCGAGGCTAACAAGATCAACACTCTCTTTCCGTCTACTCGCATGGAATCCCGAACCTCATGAAAATTTCCCTGACGAACCTGTACGGGAAATAAATCTCGACATGAGCCGCAAAACAAAATCATCAAAACGATACTCAAATAACCACCTCTCTTTTTCATTGCGCATATTATTTAGCATGAAAACTCCTGTTCATCCTAAAAATGAACAATAATCGCCTAACATCAAGCTCCTCTCCAGCCTGATTATCCCAAAAACTAATACTAAATTATCTCCCCCCGAGAACTACATTTATACTAATACAATCCACACCTACATTCGGGTGAAAAAAAGACAAAAAAAGCTGTCTCAAAACTATTTTGAGACAGCCTCACTGACTACATTCTATTTTAAATACTATTTCGAGAATATCTCTTCCAAGCACTGTTCCAACTCCTCTCCGTATAAATTGACTGCCACAATTACACCTTTCGGGTTAATCAAAAATACCCGGGGAACAGAAGAAACACCAAAAGTTTTAGCCACTTCACTTCTCTGGTCTAAAACGTGTTTCCACGGAGTCTGATCTTCTTTGATGGCTTGTTTCCATGCATCAGGATTTTGATCAATACTTACACCTAAAACTTCAAATCCATTCTGTTGGTACTTTTTATACAATTCAAGAACGTGCTTTCCTTCTCTTCGACAAGGAGCACACCAGGATGCCCAAAAATCCAACAATACCCACTTCCCTTTTAAAGAAGATAAAGCAAAAGATTTTCCCTCGACATCGGGTAAATTGATCTCCGGGACATTAACACCGACGGCAACCTTTCTCATTAAATCTCGACGTTGAGTTATAAGGCGAACGTCATTATTATTTTCCATTCCAGTATAACTTCTCACTAAAGAATCTAACTCTGCATATTGCATCTTTTGCATGAGTGAAGCACGATAAAAACAAGCTGCCGCATACTTATGGTCAGAATTACCTAAAAAGTCTGCTCGGAAAATTTTTCGAGCTTTCGTTGCATCGGTAAAAGCTTTTGTTGCCGCACGTACTTTCTCCCGATCTTTAGTTTGAAATGAATTCTGATAAGCTTGGGCACACTCCATCTCCACTTTTTCCAAACGACGCTCTTCTTCATTAAAATATCCCCACAATTCATTTGTCGGTGTACCTGTTACTTTCCCGTAATATACCGAATCTTTTTTCACGGCTATTTGAATCTTACCCGGTTCAAGGAATAATGTCAAACTCCCTCGTTGATCATCAAAAAATAATTGTACAGACTGGATTTCCGATATCTCTCCTTTAAACTCAAAACGCCCCTTTTGGATGTCCGAAGAGCCTAACTCCTTATACCCCTCCATCGTTTTCTGCTTCATCACAACCCGTCCAAAATCCATCCCTTCAATTTTTCCACCAATCTTGTATTGGCCTGTATGTTGCGCATAAGTCACGCAACATACAAGCATAAACACCAACAAACCAATATTTTCCTCATCCTATTTCTCTCTATAAGTTACATCAACGGGAGTTCCGAATCCACTGTGCATAGTAGACTCAACAAAATCATCACCGATCACCGTTGGCAAATCATACGTACGTACCACACCGTTCAACTCTCCGCCGGATTTCACCGATCCCACGATCAATTTTCTTTGTAATGCATTACATACCGGATCGTATGCAGAATTTATACCCCTAAACAAATTAAACTTCAACATTGTAATCGTTTCACTATCCAAATGAATAGGTTCTGCTTTATGCCCTTCCAAGTCGAAATAATACACCGTGTTCCCGACAGCATAAAATACCCACGGATTATTCGGATGTACGGCAAAACACGTAGCATTCTCAATTTCCGGGTAACCATCCAATTCAATGAATTTTTTCTGAGCACCCCCTGCCCCAAAAGAAGGCATCCCCATCACATATAAATAACGTGTATAAGGAGCTTCAGTATCCTGCAATATCGCATAAGTAGTTCCTCCGTCATACAATGAATTTTCCATCCAAACAAAATCCTTCCCTGTCTCCCAAGAAAATAAGGATTCTTTCACTGACATCAACTCACAATTTCGCATTCCCCCCGTTGCAAGTTTCACAAAACGTTTATTAGATGTATCATACAGTATGATATCATTGTACATAGCAGTCGATGATGTATTCACGCCAACCGCCGAAGCAACATTAAAATAATTTCCATTATCACCTGTTAAATAATTAATAGGAACTCCAAAAAGTACCTCTTGTCCAAAGGTTGTTCCCCCAAAAACATATTTATCCGCAACCAATAGTTCCCACCCCATTCCTGCCGTTCTATTCGTGGCAGAAAAATCAGCCGGATACTCCAACATTTCATAACGGATCTCATTTGCTTCATCCCATTGGTAAGTCGCAACATCAAGTGCAGCGGTTGCAGTCTCGGTAACAATATAAAATCTTAAATCCGTTCCCCATTGATTATAATACATTTGATATACCGAATTTATTCTCTTAGGCCCTTTCAACTCTGGAGCGTCCTGCAATATATCACGTACAACCATATCCTCTTTAGCGGACATCGAAATCAAATCCAAACGGGCATTTCCATTAACATCCGAAAGCACCAGCCAACCTTCATTTAATTGGGTAGTTACTCTCAATTTAAATGTCCCTTTCCAAGTTACCCGAGTAATCGTATCCTTCACCAAGCAATTCACGTTATACTCGCCATCCGGAAGTTCCACAAAATAGCTTAAATTTTCCTCTTCTCCAATCAAATACGAGGTCGTTTGAGTCTCTCCGGCTTTCAATTCGGACACAGCTTCCCATTTAAAACTATACCGATCCGGCATACTGCCGTCGTCAGCCGTTGCTTCAATAACCGGAGTGGCCCGTAAGGTATCCACATTCCGATATTTCACCTGCAATTCCTCTGGCAATCCTGTTATCTGCAATTCATTGATTTCATGATAATCATAATTCCCTTTATCATCAAAACAGGCACTTAAAACCACCGTGATGAATAGTGTTATTAGAAATAATATATTTTTCATCATTCTTCTCTTTTATGATTCTATTTATAATACTTATCACCCATTTTCATCAACGTCACGTTGTCATCTTCATAAATCGGGTTACCGTTCGCACTATATTCATCTAAAATCTGTACCATTTTAGCTCCAACATATTGTTGACGGGAAGCAAGCATATATTCCGGATCATTAAACATATCCCGTGTCATATTCATCTCCGTACACATGAAATCCAACTTCTTCACCGAAAATTCACCAAATTCAGGAATACTCCATTTCAACGGAGGAGTCATAATCTCGGAGAAATAGATTCTATAACGAATGGCGCTATACCCTTCATCATTTGAAGAGGTTACTTTGGTCGGATAACTTAACGTAAAATCGTTATTCTCTTCCAATTCCAAAATAATGTAACGTTCCTCTTTTTTCAAAATTTCCGGTCGCAACAGTTCCACAAGAATCGCACCGAACGTGTTCCCCGCCGGGATAGTGTATGAATCCGCCAAAGCTTTATAATCAACATCCACTGTAGCATTCGTTTCGGCCACTTTCACTTTCACCTGTCGGTCGTAATCTTTCACCTCACCACCGGTTCTCACCATGATGTAGAGAGAATCCACCTCCTTATTCACATCCACGTAAGCAAATGAGAAATAGGTAGAATCCAAACCCGCAGACGGATTGAAATAGATGAAATCACGCCCGGAATAAAGATCCAAATCTTTCTGGCAACTCCAAAGACTCACAATCAGAGCTGCAAATATGAATATATTTTTTTTCATCGTACGGTTCATATTTAATTTCTATAATCGATTTCGCTATCCGGCAATGGGAATTTATATTTGGCTTCGTCCATAGTAATCATTCCACTATCGTCTCCGGCCGGGATAGAAGACACGTTCAGACGTTTATAGTAGAAGAACAATTGGCCTTCTCCGAAAAACTCTTTCATATATTCCTCTTTCAACACTTGCTGAATATCCACCATTTCGGTATCCTCAAAAGCAACAAGCCCTCTGTTTCTCCGCACCAGATTCAAACAAGTCCGAGCCTCCGTTTCATCGTCCGTAGTCTCTGCCACGATATAAAACATCTCGCTGATCCGAATCATCGGTACCAAATAGGAGAAAAACGGATCACTCTCCTCGGGAGCTTCATATTTATGGAAGCAACGGAATGAGTATTTACCGTTGTCCGGTCTAATCCAGAATGGAGTGAAACGACAATCACTCGTACTTTCCGTCAAGAAGATGTTCAACAAACTTGTATTCGTCGGAGCCAATATGCCGTTGTCCAATTCCGGTGTAAAATAATTCGTAAATATTTCACCACGTTTCTTATTCTCCAATCCGAATAATACTTCTGTCGAGAACACCCGATCCTTACTCTTATTTCCACTCTCCATTAGTGAATTGTAATCCGCAAAAGGATACCATTTAGACTGTATTTCTACCAATTTACGAGCCATGATCAAAGCGTCTTCATTACGCCCGGCATACAAATACACGCGAGCCATCAAAGCCTGTACGGCATAATAATTCAATCGATAAGTACGCAAACGCAGATCATTAACCCCATCGCTAGCCGCAGTATTTCTCGGGCCTTCCGTAATCACCGGGTCTTTAACCAATAATTGCTCCGCCTGTTTCAAATCCTCCAACACGTTATCAATTACTTCCGAAGCCGGGAGGATATTGGAACCTTGGTAAGCAAATTTCTTGTTGTAACAGATGGAAAGTCCCTTCGGATTCGTCTTGTAAACAGGCCCGAACAGACGTAATAAGTCAAAATGTAACATGGCTCTCAAAGCCAAAGCCTCACCGTAAATAATATTGTAATTGTAGCCCGTGAAAACCTCTTTACGCAAATCGGCATTCTCCAACAATTTATTACAATTCATGATCAGTGAGTACATCTTCTGCCACAACCCATCAATACTCTTCTTCACATCGTCATCACCGTAATTGTAGGCTACCCACTCCTTGTAAGAACCGATTGAGCCAAGATTATATCGTTGAGCCAGAATTTCCACCATTCTAAACATCAAATCTCCCCCGTATAACGTCCCTTGATTCAACTCCACGTATACCCCCGTTAAAGCTTGTTTAAACCCTTCTTCGGTTTCATACAACTGATCTTCCAATACCTTGTCTATTGGCTTCAGATCCAACCAACTATCGCAACTGCTCATAACAACCACAAGCAATGCGACACATACCGTTCTTATTGATTTTAACACTTTCATATCACATCATTTAAAAAGTTACAGAAAGGGACATTGACATCGTACGAGCAAACGGATAGTCAATACCACGTTCCTCTTTCACGCTGGAAATCCGGAAAATTTCATTCATATTCGCCTGCAAACGAACAGCCGACACGCCAAGTTTGGCCAATTTCTTGGGATTAAAATCATATCCGGCAGAAATAGACTCTCCACTTAACACGTTTTCACGCTGAACGAAACGAGAAGAAATTTTCGTAGTCTCCGTTAATGAAATTCCCTTGAATTGAGCTCGATCCCCGGCCTTTTGCCAACGGTCATACAACGCCCGTTTATCTTGATTATATTTTAATGAACTTTCTGAAATATTCTCTACTTTCGTATACATCGCATTATTAAACACATCCGCACCTAACTTGTAACGGAAAAAGAATGAGAAAGAAAAACCTTTATAATACAAGGTACTTCCCAACACCCCTTCCAACTTAGGTTGACTATTACCCACGATCACTTCATCTTTCACATCATACTCAAAAGTATAGGTCCCATCTTTCTTTATAAACACTTCCCGACCCGTGGATGGATCAATTCCCAAAGAACGAACAGCCCACAAAGAATTCGGATCACCACCATCATAATAACGTGTCAAACTGGTATTCTTATCCCGGTAAGATCCGTCTCCATTCACCTCACCTTCTTCACGATTTGACTCGTTCAATTTTTCCAAACTATTACCTATATTTTCATAACGGGCTTTTTGCCATCTGAAATTAACACTTAATGTCCAGTTAATCCGATCTGACGGACGATATATCGGTGAATATTTCAAGGTTCCGTTCACCCCTTTGGTAAGTTGGCTTCCCATGTTTGTTCCCACCGAAGTAATACCTACGGAAGAAGGGACGGTGATATAAACCAACAAAGGATCCGTATCCTTAATAAAATAATCCATGTTCAAATTCAAACGATTACCTAACAAAGAAATATCCACACCGATATTTTTATCCAGTGTTTTTTGCCATTTCAAATTAGGATTACCAATCGCATCTACCAATACACTCGTTCCGAAAGAACTTTGCATCCATGTATTAAACGCATAACTTGTCTCGGATTGATAAGAACTAAAATTCTGATTACCGGGATTTCCGACAGAAGCTCTGATCTTTAACAAATTTATCCAACTTATCTCACGCAAAAATGCTTCATTATGCAAATTCCAAGCCAAACCCACTGCCCACGTTTCCGTGTAGCGTTTGTTGCTACCAAAAGCAGAAGAACCATCCAGACGGAAATTCA
>DYVS01000279.1:0-24352 GCA_020743075.1 Butyricimonas virosa
TCATTGATTACTCGATCTCGTACCGCTGATAATTTCGTCTTGACAGGGTAATAACGACGACGAACAGAGGGTAAATTTAATTCTGACATTGGTTTACTAAGTTTACTGTAAACTTTTTTCAGGACAATACACACCTTTGCGTTATGGTTGCTCTACCCTTTCGCTATATCATGAACATAGCATGGACATGGCAACTACATAACATGAACACTGACGGGTGTATATGCTCTGTTTGTGTTGTGTTGGAATTTCGTTGCTGCCTGCGGGAAGGGATAGGGAAGGGATTAGCAGAAGACAGGCCTTCCCTCGTGTGAGGGGAAGTTTGTAACACCCGACGTGTTTTTATACTCGAAAAAGTAAATCCATGGAAGTAAATCTAAGGAAAAGTAAGCGTGATTTAACCGTAAAATAATCGAGAAGATACCCCTTATTCGTTGCTCGTCCGGAGCTTATTCAGTGCTTCTCCTGTCCGGACTGCATGAGCCACGAGTAGGCTCTGCATCAACTTCGAAAAAGAGGTACCTTCTCTCCTAATTCTCGGTAGGATTACCATTACTTCTTTTTATTAATAAACTCGTGTATAATTCCCTACTTTTTATAATAAGTTGTGTGTATTCAGGTATTCTGCAATTTGTACGGCATTCGTGGCGGCACCCTTGCGTAGATTGTCGGAAACAACCCATAGGTTAAGGCTGTTGGGTTGTGAGAAATCACGACGTAAGCGGCCCACGAAGACCTCGTCTTTCTCGTTTGCGGTGATGGCCATCGGGTAGAGGTTCTGGGCAGGATCGTCCTGTACGATAATACCCTCCGAATGGGCTAAGAGTTCCCGAAGTTCGTTAAGGTCGTAGTCCTGTTTAAATTCGATGTTTACACTCTCGGAATGTCCGCCCATGACGGGAACCCGTACGGCTGTGGCGGTCACTTTTATCGTGTCGTCTCCTAGTATTTTACACGTTTCGTTAACCAGTTTCATTTCTTCTTTCGTGTACCCGTTGTCGGTGAATGAATCGCAATGGGGCAGGCAATTCCGATCAATCTGGTGGGCGTATGCTTTTTTCACGTCCCGACCTTCTCGTTCGCCTTCAAGCTGGTTAATACCTTTTAGGCCGCTTCCGGTTACGGATTGATACGTGGAGACAACAACCCGTTTGATCCCGTATTTCTTATGAAGGGGAGCCAAAGCTACCAGCAACTGTATGGTGGAGCAGTTTGGGTTAGCGATAATTTTGTCTTCTTTGGTTAATACATTTGCGTTAATCTCGGGAATTACCAGTTTTTTGGTCGGATCCATTCGCCAAGCAGACGAGTTGTCTACCACGGTGATACCGGCCGAGGCGAATTGAGGTGCCCATTCTAGTGAAGTGTCTCCTCCGGCAGAGAAAATAGCAAGTTGAGGTTTCATGTTGATTGCGTCCTGCATACCCATGACTTTGTAGTTTTTCCCCTTGAAGGAGATTTCTTTGCCTACCGAACGCTCGCTGGCTACCGGTATTAACTCTGTTACCGGGAAGTTTCTTTCTTCCAGAACTTGCAACATTTTTCTTCCAACTAATCCTGTTGCTCCTACTACTGCTACTTTCATTGTGTGTAATTTGATTTAATAATCAGATACCTTTTCTTGGTATCTTTTTATGAGTTAGGTTATATTAACGCCTCAAAAGTAGTGAATAAGCCTTGCTTGAGCAATAGGGATTTGTTATTTTTTCAACAAGTATACGGGATGTTAAATTTTCAACAAAAACGGGTTTGTGCGGTTGAAATCTAAAATCATTAAATCGAATGATCCATCCCTCTCTTGAGAATCATCTCTTTATCCTGTTTCTTCAAACCGACTTCGTAGTAGTTTACGGGTTGATCGTGGTCACCCAGGTACATACGCGGTCTTCTGGCAAATCCGGGATTGACAAGTGAATAAGAGGCATCGAAGTAAGGCGTGTTGATTTCTGCCATCTCCAATAAGGTGTGGAAGATGGAAGCATTTGATGAAATCGGGGCGTTACTATTGTAACGGGCCACTTCGTATTTCTCCGGTCTAGCTTCGATGTAGTTATCCGAGAACCACATCAGGAATGGGATATGTATTTGGTAGTAAGTCGGGATTGGCGAGGCGTGCAAAAATCTTTTCCGATTGTCGTCCAATAGATCTTCTCCGTGATCGGGGGAGTAGATCATGGTGGCATCAGCTCCCGAATTTTTTAATATCCCGATGAGGCTATGCAGGAAATAATCCGTGTACAAGATACTGTTATCGTAAGCATTGATCAGTTGATCCTTGTTTTTATATTCGACTTCCGTGGCATTTGCCGGCTGGAACTTGGCGAATTCTTCCGGATAACGTTCTTTATAATTAAAATGCGAGCCATAGGAGTGGAATACGATAAAGAGGTTTTCTTGCAATGAATCCACGTATTGTTGCAGCAGGGGAAGCATCTCCCCGTCAAACTTGTTGACCGTGATCAATCCCCCGTCTGCCTGTGGGCGCACGTTGATGTGAATATCTGCTTCTTCGGCGAAATAGTCTGTGAATGATCGGTTTGGGGTTTGGTTTGACAGGAATATGGTTTTAAATCCGGCCTCCTTGAATGCCGTCACGATACTTTTATGCGTGTACAAGTACTCGTAGTGACATGCATCGGCGGCGGATAAGATAAGGGGTACGCTTTTATGCGTGGTGTTGGATTGGGTTAGGGCATCTTTGTATAATACCAGGTTATCTTCTGTTTTTAACAACGGATTGGTTTCCCGATGATATCCCCATAGGTTCCAATTTTCGGCTCTTCCGGCCTCTCCGATGACCAGCACGTATATCTCCCGACGTTGGTGAACAGAGTCTCTGGAAGCTTCGTATGTGAAGTCTTTGGAGGTAATCGGATAGTTCATGCTGCGGTTCCATTTCACACAAGCATAATATAAATTGTACATCACGTTTGCCGGGTATATATCTGTTTTTACCTCGTAAGAGTTGTCCCTGTGTTTTTCAAAAGCAACGAGCCCGGAGCCGATGATAAAGAGGATAATGCCCCATGTGATCATGTGTTTGCGGAATACGGCGGTGCGTCTTACCTTGTGGTGTACGGCAATGGATGCCAGTGCGATGACTGGAATGTATAGGACGCATACGATAATGATGGAGGGCCATATGTTTCCCAATAATTCTCCTGCTTCGGAAGCGTTCGTGGTCGGTAGGTTCAAGAACATATCGACGGCGATTACCGATTCCCCGAAAAGATAGAATAGTACAAGTTGAAAGGCGTGTAGGATAAGTACGGGAATAAGTATTAGTTGCATGATGCCTGCCCGTTTGAACAGGGAAAAGACGATCATGTAGATACTTAGCGGTACTAAAACTAAGATAAGTTTACCTAATCCGGAAAGCGGTTCCGTGAACAATAAACAAAAGTTCGGGACTAAATTTAATGCGATAAAGAGCCAGAATAGTAATTTTGGCTTTTTCACGAAATTCACAACCCCTCTAGAAAGCTTCGTTAATACCGAAGTAGAATGCGCTGACGCCTTTACCGAATCCATAATCTAATCTTACGTTTACTCTGTTTTTAAATTCCCAACGATAGCCTATCCCGTACGTGGGTAGGGTTTGGTCCCATTTAAATTTGTCCGTGTCAGGGAACACGTTTCCTGCACCTCCCCATACCACGATACCGTGGCGGTTATATATTTTTTGGCGGTATTCCACTTGAAATTGAACCAAGTCGTTATCCCTGTATCGTCCTTCGTAGTATCCCCTCATGCTATATG
This sequence comes from Butyricimonas virosa, assembly GCA_020743075.1. Taxonomy (GTDB): domain Bacteria; phylum Bacteroidota; class Bacteroidia; order Bacteroidales; family Marinifilaceae; genus Butyricimonas; species Butyricimonas virosa_A. The sequence goes on from DYVS01000279.1 coordinate 3,760, forward strand.
AACCTCCCATGAGGGCCACCATGCTCCACGGGGTAGTCCCGTAGTTGAATATTCCTTGGATCTGGGAGGCCAAGATGGCTCCTTTCCACATTTTTTGGTAATATCTGAAATCTATGCTGGTACGTTTGAAATCATGGTCATTCCCCAAAAATTCAGGGAAAAATTGTTGCTCGAATTGCGCGAAGAAGCCTTTTGACGGATTCGGGATAAAATCTCTCGAATCGTAGGAGATTACTAGGCCCGGACCGAATGAGGCAACATTTTTTTTCTCCCCGTTAAGGAATGAAATATCATCAAAGTCTTTCACGGAAACATTTCGGAACATGAGATTTGCCCCGGCGTACAAGTTTTGGGCGAGTCTGTACAGGAATTCCACTTTCACTTGTTGTTCAAGTCTCTTATAATCTGTATTATGGTCCTCGTCCTTCGCGTTGTCGTAACCGATTCCCCAGTATTGGCTGGGGAATGAGAAGAAGTACATGTTAATGTTTGCCCGGAAACGATCTTTCGGGAAAATGGTATTTCCCCGGATACCTAAAAGGTAAAATCCTGTGGTCGTAATGTCTCCATAGAGAGAAATATTCGATGGGGAGATGGATTTGTCTTCACGGTCAATGCGGTACAAGCCGGATGCAACAATGCCGAGTCCCAGTTTTGTATCACTTGAGAAGTGTGGCCCCCCGATAACCGAAAAGTCGAATTTCTTTTCTTCTTTTACCTTATTCGATTGTTGAAAATAGCGGTAAAAACGGTGAAAGAAACCATTCTTCAACGTGTCGGTTGTATTATTCAACGAATCTCTAGTCACGAGATTCTCCGCCATGATGCCATGAAACGGGATAAACAAAAGAATACATAACGACAAAGCACGTGTTATTCGTTGAATCATATAATTAATCTGTATAAATGTTTATAATCATTCATCTTGCGTCTTCTTGTACGCAATATCTATGCCAATTGTTTGCCGGGACGAATAATCATTAGGGAGAAATAAGGATATTCTTTTTGAATGATGTCTTTGTAATTGGTTGAGTGTAATTCGTTTATTGTTCCCACGTTCTCGTAATAGTGGAATTCGTGTTGGCGGTTTGTCTGCATGAAACGATGTATTTCACTTGTGCATTGCGATAGCTTCATGATCACTACGACGTAGCCGCTAGTGAGTAGAGAATCTAGTTCCTCTGCTGTTATAATTCCCGGTAGGACAACAAGTTTTTCTTCTTGTTTCACGATGTGGAGTCCGGAAATAGCTCCAGCAGCAATAAATGCCGGCACACCTGCGATGGTGGTGATGGGGAGATTCATGGATGCGAGTTTGTCGAACATGTAATTCACGGAAGAATAGAATCCGGAATCACCCTCTGCTGTGATTGCGATATTTTTACCCGTGGCGACAAGGGCGGCTATTTCTGTACAAATGCTATCATACGTTTGGTTTGCTAATGTGCGGTCCTTGGACATGGGTACGTGAAAAAGCCGCACCCGTTCCATATTGATTGGTAATGCTTGCAGGATGTCTCGTGATCGGGATTTTGTCTGTGTTCCCGGACAATATATAATATCTGCTTCTTGTAAAGCTTTTAATGCTTTCAACGTGATCAATTCCGGTTCTCCCGGCCCTAGCGATACTCCTGATATTTTACCTTTCATGTTTAGATTAGTTTAACTTTACAGACTCATTCCCGTTGCAAAAGTCGTTAAAAAAGGAATAGCCTCAAAATAATATTTATATATTTGCAGGCGTCTTGGTGCTTCCATGTTGGAAGAAAAGGGAATCCGGTGAAATTCCGGGGCTGTCCCCGCAGCTGTAAAGTCATTTCCCGTCCGAATGGGCGGATCTTTTCGTAGAACCACTGGTGAAACCGGGAAGGGGAAAAGATGACAAGCCAGAAAACCTGCCAAGTGATGCAATTAATTAATACTTTCGGAGGAAAAGAGATGAATGTAGTACGTTTGTTTTGTCTTTTATGTGTTTGTAGCGTTCTCTTTGGTTGCAAATCGGTTTCGCATAAGCAATCGTCTGGAGAACAGAGAACGGAAGGGAGGCTTGATACCGTTTCCCGGATTTCTATTAAATATGCTAAAGGTTTTTGGTTGGAAGAGCGTGATGGGTATATGGTGTTGAATATCAAAGACCCGCAAGAAAGTAGTCATACTCATTATCAATATGTTTTGGTTCCTAGGGGAGTGAAGGTACAGACTCCAGGGAATATGCCGGTGGTGCAGTTGCCCGTGAGGAGTGCTGTTTGCATGACCTCGTTGCAGTTGTCAAACTTTATTAAGTTGGAAGCTATGGATCGGGTTGTGGGAATCACGAGCACTCGCTTCCTGTTTAACCCGGAGATGCAGAAAAGGGTGGAGGAGGGGAAAACTCTCCGCATTGGTATTGAAGGGAATTTTGATAACGAGGTCATCATGAGTATTAATCCCGACTTGATGTTGATTTCTCCGTTTAAACGGGGGGGGTATGATGCCGTGAAAGATATAGGTGTTCCGTTAGTCCCTCACTTGGGATACAAAGAGATGACCCCGCTGGGACAGGCGGAGTGGATCAAATTTGTGGGGATATTGTTAGGCATGGAGGATGTGGCCAACCGGGAGTTTGATCGTATCGAGCAACGCTATAATTCTTTGAAAGCGATGGTGGGCGAGGTGCAACGTCGTCCCGTGGTGTTTAGTGGGGAATTAAGGGGTGGGGTATGGTACGCTGTGGGTGGTAAAAGTTTTTTGGCTCAATTGTTTCATGATGCGGGTGCGGATTATTTCCTGAAAGATGATCCCCGGTCCGGTGGCGTGACACTTGATTTTGAGACCGTGTATAATCAGGCGGAAAGTGCCGACTACTGGCGTATAGCGAATAGTTTTGCCGGGGAATATTGTTATGATGCGTTGAAAGCACAAGATGAACGTTATGCGGATTTTAAGGCATTTAAGGAGAAACACGTGATTTATTGTAACATGAGGCAGAAACCATTTTACGAGAGTATGCCCGCTGAGCCGGAGATTGTTCTGGCGGATATGATCAAGGTATTTCACCCGGAAATCCTTCCCGATTATGAGCCGGTATATTACGATATTTTAAAGAAGTGAGCTGATGAAGAGAGGAAAGTACACGATACTCGTTTTGGTGATCACGGTATCCATTATCGTATTCTTGTTATTAAATTTATTGTTGGGATCGGTGTCAATCCCGTTTGCTTCCGTTTGGAATATTTTGACGGGAGGGGAGGAAGATCCGGTTGCTTGGCAGAATATCATACTGAAATCCCGTTTACCACAAGCGTTGACGGCTTTGGTGGCAGGGGCCGGGTTGTCAATTAGCGGTTTGCAGATGCAGACGATTTTTCGCAACCCGTTGGCCGGTCCCTCCGTGCTGGGAATCAGTTCGGGGGCGAGTCTCGGCGTGGCGTTTGTGGTGTTGCTTTCCGGACAGTTGGGAGGCGTGGCGTTGAGTCGTCTCGGTTTTATCGGGGAGGTTGCCCTGTCGATTGCGGCCGTCGTGGGGGCATTGTCGGTGATGGGATTGATCGTTCTTGCCTCTCGGAAGGTGGCGGGTAGTGTGACCTTGCTGATTATCGGGGTGATGATCGGCTACATTGCCAACGCGGTGATCGGGGTATTGAAGTTTTTTAGCGTGGAAGAAGATATTAAGGCGTACGTGATCTGGGGATTGGGAAGTTTTGCTCGGGTGTCGGGAAACCAGATGATGTTGTTCGTGACGATTATGGCGGTTATCATTCCGTTATCGTTTTTGCTGATTAAGCCGCTGAATTTATTGATGTTGGGAGACGGTTATGCTCGTAACCTGGGGTTGAATATCAACCGGGCCCGCGTGTGGGTAATCACTTGTGCCGGGGTCTTGACCGCGATCGTGACGGCGTATTGCGGGCCGATTATTTTTCTGGGTTTGGCGGTACCTCATTTGTGTCGTGCTATTTTTCAGACATCCGATCACCGGGTGCTGATGCCGACAGCCATGCTTGTCGGTGCTTCGTTGGCGTTACTCTGTAACTTGATTGCCCGTTTGCCGGGATTTGAAGGGGCATTACCCGTGAATTCGGTGACGGCATTGGTCGGGGCTCCCGTCGTGGCCTCGGTGTTGTTTGGAAAAAGGAAACGAAAAGATGCTATTGAATTTTAGATTTGGGATTTCGATTGCCCAAGAAATCATAAATCATAAATCGTAAATCATAATGGAGGATAAGAAACAGGCGACCATTCGGTTAAAGAATTTGGCTATCGGTTACAAAGCAAAGAACAACACGAAAGTGGTGGCAAGTGGTCTTTGTACGGAGATCAATAGCGGGGAACTGACTTGTTTGCTGGGGGCGAACGGTGTTGGTAAGTCTACTTTGTTGCGTACGTTGTCTGCATTTCAGCCGAAATTGGAAGGGGAAATTGATATTATGGACCGAGAGATCGGAACATATTCCGATAAAGAGTTATCTCGAACGATCGGGGTGGTGCTGACGGAAAAATGTGATGTTCGGAACATGATGGCTCGGGAACTGATCGAGATGGGGCGTAGTCCCTACACGGGTTTTTGGGGTACGTTGCACGGGGAAGACCGGAAAATAGTTGAACGGTCAATCGCTCTCGTGAAGATAGAGAATCTGGCCGATCGTATGGTCCACACGTTGAGTGACGGGGAGCGTCAAAAGGTGATGATCGCTAAAGCGTTGGCGCAGCAGACTCCCGTGATTTTTCTCGATGAACCGACGGCGTTCTTGGATTTCCCGAGTAAGGTGGAGATCATGCAATTGCTTCATCAATTGACTCGCGAGACGGGTAAAACTATTTTTCTTTCTACTCATGACTTGGAGCTAGCTTTACAGATTGCCGATAAAATTTGGCTTATGGATCGTCAGCATGGTATCACGATCGGCACCCCGGAAGATTTGGCTCTGGAAGGACATTTAAGCGGTTTTTTCGCTCGCAAAGGGATTGTCTTTGATATGGAGACGGGATTGTTTCGCGTGGAAAATCAATATTCTTCCCAGGTTCGGCTTGTGGGGCATGGTCAAAAGTACGCTATGGTTCGGAAAGCGTTACAGCGTAATGGTATTCTGGCAAACCGTAACGTGGTATCGGGTATATACGTGGAAACGGGTGATCTGACGACTTCGGGGTTCAGAATATGTTGTGAGGGAGAAGTTGTAGCTGAGGCAAAAACTATTGAAGAGCTTTTAGAGCAGTTAAAGAAAAATTCTTGAAGTAACGGGATTTTGTATAAAAAAATAAGGCAGATCCTTATTCAGATCCGCCTTACTTCTTTTGCGGTTGTATACTTTTCGGGATGTATGCACCCGGTTTATATTTACCGGATGGAGATGTTCCCGTATCTCCTCTTCCCGCCGGGCTTTTCTCATCGCTTTGAGGTAGTCTGCCCGGGTAATCTTGAATTTGTTTTTCATATTTTTCGTTTTAACGTGTTTCAGGCCACGTGTTTTAATTTTATCACAAAGATAGTGTTTTAGAATGAAAGATCATCGTCTATTGGTTAAGCTTGTTCCGGAACCAGCATGATCTCTAGGGTGGCATGAGAAAGCAGCGGGCGGCAGACGGTCATGCAACGATCCACGAGCAGGGTAAAGAAGGCCGGGGTGTCGGTGAATAGTTCCCAAAGTTCACGGGCTAGAGTGATTTCGGCAACCCGGGCAATGTTTGCGGGGTGACAATGACTTTCTGCTGCAAGGGAGGTAATAAAATCCCGGTTCATGACAACATTGCGGCTATGGGTGTCAAGGTGTCCCTCGGCAAGTTTTACGGCTTTGCCAATCATGATTCCCATGGTAATATGGGTGATGCCTTCTTCATCGGCAAGGCGAAGTGTATCCCCGATGTAGTTACCGTAGTGAATGAACGCTTGTGCCGGAAGATCGGGGAAGCGGGAACGGAGGTAATTTTCACTTTTTGCCCCGGAGTTGATTACGATGCGGGTGCATCCGAGCGCCCGTGCGACTTGGATTTCTTTACGGATAGAGTTGACGAAAGCCTCGGAGGAGAAGGGACGGACGATGCCGGAAGTACCGATGATGGAGATTCCCCCGATAATGCCTAATCTGGGGTTGAATGTTTTTTGTGCCAGTTCGCTACCTCCCGGTACGGATATACGAATGGAGACACCGGAATGAAGCCCGTGCGAGTGAAGCAGTTGTTCTATCTCGTTCGTAATCATGCGGCGGGGAGTCTGGTTAATGGCGGGTTCTCCGACGGGAATACCGGTCCCGGGCAGGGTGATCGTACCGACACCCTCGCCGGGCAGGAATTGTACCCCGGGTTGGGTGGTTAGGGAAACGGTGGAAAGGACCGTGTAGCCATTCGTGACATCGGGATCATCGCCTGCGTCTTTGATGACCCCGCAGGTGCAACTATCCTTGGTGAAAGTACACGAGCTGACGGGAAGGGTTACCGTTTCTCCATCGGGAAGGGTAATCGTGGCGGAGTGTTGTGGAATTCGAGAGAGAAGGCCTTCGAGGGCGGCACGGGTGGCGGCGGTGGCACACGAGCCGGTGGTGAACCCGCTACGGAGAGGGTAAAAACCGGGAAGGAGGCGTTCCACGCGGTAACGCAGGCCATGCTCACCGTTCACGACGTAGAAACTGTCGGGGAGCGACGGGCGGCGAATGACGATAACCGGGATGCCCAGTTGCCGGGCGGCGGTGATTTTTTCCTCGTAGTACCCGGATTCACCGCTTTCTTTGGTGAGGATAGCCCCGGGACGTAGTTGGCGGAACAGGGTTAGTTCGTCCTGTCCCTCCTGCCAGAAAAGGAGGTTTTCCGCGGGAAATCCAGCCCGGCGGGCAATCTCTCGGGAGTCGTCCCGGTCGAGTACACGGAAATGGCAGGGGTGTTTTTTCCAGTAACGTTGTAGTTTGGTTATGGTCTGGACCCCGGAAAGGGCCAACAGATCACGTATTTCGTGAGATTCGAGGTAATCAATGGCGTCATCGAAGGTGTCACACCACACGAGCGATTCGTCCCGTGGCGGGTAACGACGTTCGAGGCGTATGACGGGCAGATCCAGTTGTTCGGAGACGGTGGCCACGGTGGTGTGGAGCAAGGAGGCGAAAGGATGGGCGGCATCGATGATGAGGCGTATGTTGTGTGTCGAGCAGAATTCCGTCATGGCGTCACAATCCATGCCTCCCGCAACCCGTGTTCCATGCTTACATTCGATTTGCTGGGCATTACCACGGGTGGAATAGTAGTAGGGGCTACCTGCCTCGTCGAGTACTTTTACCGCTGTTCTTCCTTCTGTTGTTCCTCCGAAAATGAGAATCATGACGTTTTAATTTTAGATTTGACGATTGTAGATTTAACTCCCTCCCGGCTCCGCCGTACTCCCTCTATAAACAGAGGGAGAGTTGGATTACTCGCTGGTTTCGGGAATGGTTACCAGCTCCTCCTCTGTTTATAGAGGAGGTGGCAGCGTAGCTGACGGAGGAGTTTGTTGCATCCTTTCTGCCAGTGCTATCCTTATAGTTTCGAGTATATTTTCCAGTTGTTCAAAAACTAGCTTGTTTTTAAAACGGAGAGTACGGATTCCATGTTTTTGCCAAAGAGATTCCGTCCGGTGTTCATCATTATATTCACCATCGGGAGTGAAATGACTTGCCCCGTCTAATTCAATGCAAAGTCGGGCCTCTGGGCAATAGAAATCGAGAATATATGTTTCGATACTAAATTGTCTACGCCATCTTAAATTATTTATTTGTCGTCCCTTGAGGAATTTCCAAAGAGTCGCTTCCGCTGGTGTTCCGTGCAGACGTAGTTCCCTACGGGCGTCCCGTTGTTTTTTCGTGTTGTGGGTAATTTTGGGGTTTGTCATGGTTTATCTTTTATATTTAACTCCCTCCCGGCTCCGCCGTACTCCCTCTATAAACAGAGGGAGAGTTGGATTACTCACTGGTTTCGGGAAACTTTTAATTTTCAATTCTCCATTTTCAATTTCTAAACAGGTGCTTGAACTGGTGTGAATAGAGTTTAGACAGGCCTTGTCGGTTGTCGATGGCGTCACCCACGACGATCATGGTGGTGAGGGTGAGGTTGTTTTCTTTCACGATCTTCGCCAAGTCTTGCAATTCTCCCCGGTATATCCGTTCATCTCTCCACGTGAGATGATAGCAAGCGGCAACGGGCGTGGTTGGCGGGTAGTGCTGCATCAATTCGGATTGAACCTGATCGACGATAGAGGCACTGAGGAAGATGCACATCGTGCTTTGTGAACGGGCGAGCAAGTGTAACTTCTCTTTTTCCGGCATGGGGGTACGGCCTTCTCCGCGGGTGAGGATGATGGTCTGCACTTTTTCGGGGATGGTGAACTGTGATTGCAAGGCGGCAGCGGCAGCGAGGAAGGAGGAGATCCCCGGTGTGATATGGTAATCCATCTCGTGTTCGTCGAAGAATGCCATCTGCTCCTGTATTGCCCCGTATATGCAGGGATCTCCGGTGTGAAGACGGACGATGAAAAGTCCCTTGTCGTAAAATTCTTTCATCAAAGTGAATTGTTCCTCCAAAGTCATGGAAGCAGAACTGCGAACCGTTGCTCCGGGCTTGGCGTAGTACGTGAGTTCCACGGGGACAAGACTGCCGGCGTAGAGGATGAGATCGGCTTGTTCGAGGAAGTGCTTGCCTTTAACGGAGATCAGTTCCGGGTCCCCGGGACCGGCTCCGACGATCTCGATGAATCCCCGGCGTTCGGCAGTGCGATTCATGGCAACGGCAAAGGTAAAGTCATTGCCCTCGCTGAGTTTACCTTTCTGTTTTTCAAGGAGCAGTCGGGTGTTCCCGGTAGATTTTAGGGCAGCAGCCTCGGCGACGCTGGGGGAAGAAGTTACTTCACGTACTTTCTCCGAGGGGTTGGGAACGTTGATGTCCCGGAGTTCGTCGGGCGAGTAGGAGTCCATTGAAAGTCTTAAACTGTGTGTAAGAAGGTCGACAACAGGTTCATCCTTTTTGATGTCAATTGTTGCGAGGTTGGTAAGGCTGGTGGGTGAGATGCCTGCCTCGATGAGACGTGCGGTGATGTATTCCCGTACACCCGTCGGGTCACAGTTTTCCCGACACCCAAAACCTAGAGAAAGCACGTGTGGGCGATAGTAGAGGGTTGGGATTGTGACGGGGTAGATGAAGGGACTGACGATGATCAGGGCCTCGTAACGATTCTGGTCTATTTCTTGAAAGGTATTGTAAATGTCGACGTGAGGCGGTGCCGTACGTTCAAGGTTTCTGGTTCCGCTATCTTGGACGTCTAGGAGTAGGGCCACGGGGCAACGGTTGACGAACTTGTAGATGATTTCATTCATCGGCCCGACGGGTTCTGCCTCCCACCCCTCGAATCTTTCATGAATGGTGTCAAGAGTCCAAAGATCGTTGTTGTCGCTTTGGGTCGTGATGACGGGGAATGCCCCAAGTATGGAGGCAAGCCTGCGGGTGAGTTCGTTGGCTCCTCCAACGTGTCCGGAGAGGACGGAGATAACGTGTTTGCCTGTGGAGTCGATGTTGACGACGGCGGGATCCGTGTACTTGGATTGGATGCAGGGGGCGATGGTCCGGACACAGATGCCGAGAGCGCCGATGAAGACGAGAGCTTCATAACGGGTAAAATTGGCGGCGACAAAGGCCGGGATCGAGTCGATGGAGGTACAGGGATTTTCCTGTCCTTCGCCCGCGTAGAATAGTTCTGTTTCGGGAAGTTCCCGGTGTATGATAAGGGCCGGAGCCACTCCTTGATGAGATGCTATGATGATGGCTATTTTTTTCATGGGATTATATTCTTTGTGCTTTCATGATTACTATGGGGTTGTGGTCGTCAATGGCCACGTGTTGGGTGCTGACGAGGGTAAACCCGTGTTGTTTCACAGTTTCGGCGAATAATTCCTGGCTTTGCTTGGAGACGGAATTGAAGACGATAATTCCGTTCGGGAGCAGGTGTTCGCTGATTTTCCGGACGATTTGATCCATGTGACCGCCATGCCCGCCGATGAATACGGCGTCGGGGACGGGAAGGTCGTCTAGTTCAGCCTGCAAAAAGTCTCCGATGCGGGTGATGATGCCGGGCGTTCCGAAACGGGTGGCGTTGATTTCCATGAGGCGTTCGCCCTCGGGGCGTTGCTCGAAAGCCACGACGTGCAGGTGAGGGAACTGGAGTTTCGCCTCGATGGAGACGGAACCGGTGCAGAACCCGATGTCCCACAGGGTTTGATAACGACGAAGGTCCAGTTGTGCCAGCGTGAGCAGGCGGATCGGGGCTTTCGTGATCATGTTGGCACGTCCGTCGAGCAGTTCGAAGTCTCTTTCGGGGATGCCGAAATGACGTTGCCGTTCGTACGTGCGGTGGAGAATGAGGCAGTTCGGGTGGCGGAAGGTGAGGGCCGTGGCATCATCGGGAACGAGGATGCGGACGGTTTCGGTGGCGCTGCCGAGGGCCTCGCCGACGTACATGATGTAGTTGTCGTACCCGTAACGGAGCATACGTTCGGCGATGGTGGCCGGAGTGTGTTCCCGGTCGGTAAGCACGCCGATCTTCTCCTGTCCCTCGATGAGCGCCCGGTCGAACTCGTGCCACGGTCTCCCGGTGAGGGAAACGACGTGCATATCATGGTAGGGGAGCAGGATGCGGTGGGCCAATGTCTGTAACGAGTTGAACGTGGGGATCAAGGTGATCTTGGCGTCGGGTAAACGTTTGAGTACCGTGTTGGCGAAACCGAAAAAGAGAGGGTCACCGGAGGCGAAAACAACGATGTCCGGGTGGTTCTCGTACTGGTGGAACACGTCATCCAGTGGAACGGTGATATCGATCCAGAGGTGATCCTCCGGCAGATAATCACGCATGATCTCGTGGTGCCTTTTCCCCCCGGAAAAAACGTGATGCGTGACGATGGCCGCTCGGGCTTGTTCCGGTAATTCGGGATGATCCTTGTCGTCGATACCGATGATGGTGAAGTTATTCATTTTAGATTTAATAATGTTAGATTCCAGCCGCACGGGGCCTTGCTAATTTTAGATTTTAAATTTTAGATTTTAGATTTTCACCCACTAAATCACCCCTTCTAGATTTACTGCATTCAACTTTTATCTTTTAACTTTTATCTTCCAAGAGGGTCGTCTTTTTCAATTTTCAATTTTCAATTCCTCAAAGGTCTATTCCCGGTCGTAGCTGCGCGGCGTCATCGAAACAAAGGATGGCGTTGACGAGGGTGGCGGCTAGGTTGCTACCTCCCTTGCGCCCTTCGATAACGAGCTTAGGCAGACGGGTGAAAGATTTCAGCATATGTTTGGATTCCCGAACGTTGACAAAACCGACGGGCGCACCGATAACACCGACTGGATGGGCCTTATTCTGGCGCATGAGTTTGCATAGTTCCATGAGGGCCGTGGGGGCGTTACCGAAAACGTAGAGTGCTTCGGGATGTTCTTCCACGGCAAGGCGTATGCCGGCTTGTGTGCGGGTGATTTTGAGACGGGATGCCATTTCTACTACACGAGGATCGTCAAGGTAGCATTTGACTTCAATGCCGAGGCGTTCGAGGGCTCCCTTGCGGATTCCGGAGGCCGCCATGGTGACATCGGTTACGATCGTGCGGGTCTTGCCGTCGTGTAAAGCGGCATGGAGGGTTTCCACGGCGTCATTGTCGGTGTAGAGAATGTTCTCCATGTCGAAGTCGGCAGTGGTGTGGATAGCGTGCAACAAGGCCCACTTGCGACCGAGGGGGATGTTCTTGTCCTTTAGTTCGGATTCGATGGTACGGAAACTGCGCATCATGATTTCTTGTCCGATACCGACGTTCTCGGTCGATTGTTCCCGGTAGTAACCGCGGGGAGTGATGATCTTGTCATTCCACGTGTAGGACTGAGAGTTTCCAATGATTACGATCGTGAACATGTCGATTTCTTCCGGGTTGAAATCATGTAGTGTCGTGATCTTAATTTCTTGTTCTTCACGTCCGGCTTGGCGGATGTACCCAACGGGAGTTTCCGGTTGGCGGTGTTTGAGGAACAATTCTTTCAAGCGATAGAGTTGCCAGTAGCGTCCCTCGCTTTTGGGGTTGTAGACAGCGGTTACGAAGTCGGCGGATGCGGCAGCTTCAATCCGGCGTTCGATCTTTTCCCACGGGGTCATCAAGTCTGACAGGGAGATAATGCAAAAGTCATGCCCGATAGGGGCTCCCAGTAACGCGGCTCCTTTTTGAAAGGCGCTGATCCCGGGAAGGATTTCTACCTCAACATCACTTGCTTTGTCCCGTTTCATTTCGAGAACGAGGGGTGCCATACCGTATATTCCGGCGTCTCCGGAGCTGACAACACAAACTGTACGTCCTTGTTCTGCATACTCGAAGGCAAGGGCTGCCCGGTCTTTTTCTTTTTTCATCCCGGTATCGATACACACCGTTTCAGGGCGGACAATGGACCGGATGAAGTTAAAGTAATATTTGTAACCCACCACAACGTCCGACTGCATGATGGCTGTCCGTACGGCTGGGGTAATGTCTTCTTCGCTACCCGGCCCGATGCCGGCAACATATATTTTTCCGTGTTTCATAACGTGTGACTTTATTTGTGACAAAGTTACTTATTTAGTTTGTAAAGTTTATAAAGTGTGGACTCCAAACACGAGAAAGTGTCAAAATTCATGTTCAAACACCCTCCCGGCAATTCATTTTAGATTTTAAATTCCAGTTGCATAGGGCTAATGCTTTGACTCCCCCCTCTAACTCCCCCTTACACAGGGGGAGGATGTGCTACATTGTTATATTGTAATGCTTTCTCGCGTTTGTTTCTCCCCCTGTGCAAGGGGGAGCCAGAGGGGGGAGTTTTTCCATTCTAAATTCTACATTTTATCAATCGGATAATGTATTTCACCGAAAGTACGATTCCCGTGAAGGAGACAATTGCTCCGCCAAGAAGAAGGGTCCAAATGACCACGGTCCATAGTGCGGGACGCTCGACGAGAAATTTGATGTCAAGGGTGTGAAGACCACGGTAGAGCCAGCGTTTCCAGCGTCCGTTGGTGTCGTAGTGAACGGGGCGGAAAGATTCAAGGTTATAGTAATAACAGTCCTTTGCCTCGTTGTCGAGCGTGACCTTGTAGACGGGGAGCGGTAGAGGACGACGACGGGATATGTAGTAGTTGTCGTACTCGTTCATCTTGGTGATGGAGTAGGTGGTCGAGTCCCCGACGAGGCGTTTGGCGGCAGCGAGTATCATCTCTTCCGTGATGCGGAAAGGACGAATCGTGTCAGCGGAGGCATCCAAGGTCACTTCCTTGCTAACCGTGCGGAGACGGTAGAGAGGAAGACCTTGGTAGTGGGTCCACTCGATGGTTTTGACAGGATCATCCGGCGTGGCTGTGAGTGCGATGGCTTTTCGATAGTCCAAGACATAGCTGGCAGGTGATGGGGCTTGTCTTTCGGCTGGGCTTTGGCGGAATCCGCTGGAGTCCTGTTTGCCGAAAAGCCACGAGGGGAGTGGGGCCATGGACATGTAACCGCTCAGTATCCACGTGAAGATGAATATACCGAAGAAGAAACCCGTGATGTGGTGCCATTTGAACCACCGTTTCTTATACGGAGAGCGGAGAAAGCCTTTCCGGCGGGCGAGCCAGTAGGAACGTATGCCGAGAACGAATCCGGTAAAACACATGAACATTCCGAGATAACATGCCCAGTACATGAATTGTGTCCATAAGTTCTGGTTACCTCGGATAACGGTGAAATACACCCAATGGGGAATGGCCCCGAACCATGCCCAGAAACGATTGTTGGAGTTGGTGAACTGCAAGATGTCGGCAGTTCGGGAAGAGACGTAAAGCTGGTATTTTTCCGGACCTTCGAAGTAGAACTTGTAGATGGGAAATTCCCGCTTGTAATGGGCGAGGGGTATCCACTGGTCGAGGGAGTGTAAGGTATCCACCCGGGTAATCTTTCGGTTAGTACACCAGCGAACAGCCCGGTTTTCGCAGAGAGCGTAGTTAATAACGGGAGCCACGACATTCGTGTCGGCGTATATCTCGATACGTTGACGCCCCCCTCCTATACTGAATACGGGATCTCCATAAGGGTTGTTCAGAGAGAGTCCGCGGGTTGGTGTTTTGGCAGGGAGACGGAGTAACACGTCTTGGATGGTAGGTAAGCCATTTGTATCAAGGATTTCCGCACGAGTGAACCGATCTTCTTGGCTTACACGGGGAAAGGAGTGGTAGATCATCACGATTCCGGATATGAACCATGAAAAGCACAGGATACAGAGAATTAACCCCAGTATCCGGTGGATATGGATAAATAATTTGGTTAACATGGTTGGTTAGTCGATATCGTCTGTTTTCTCGTATTTCTTTTTCTTCACGGTGATGTCTTCCCGTTGGTGTTTGGTGGCGAATTTCACGTGTTGGATGAAAAGTTCCTGTATGGCAGGGTATTCCCCCAACCCTTTGAGTAGTACGTTTACTTTATAGCCTTTCTTTTCCAGTTCGTCTTTCCAATCCCCGGCGATGTCATTCTTGGCATGATCTCCGGCCACGAACATGAAGGGTACTAATGTCACTTCTTTTGCTTTGTTAGATTCGAGTCCACGAATTACATCGTCTATCGTGGGGTAACCTTCGATCGTTCCCACGTGGTAGTTCTTATGTCCTTGGGCTTTCATCACGTAGTCGAGCATTCCGTAGGTTGAGTTTGCCGGGTGGTAGGTTCCGTGGCACACGAAGACGCAATCCCCTTTTTCCTTTCCTTTGAGAACTTCGGCAATCGCTTTGACGGTTGCTTGATAATCTTCGGGCGAGTAAAGGAGGGCATTACCTAAACGGATGTCCTTGAATTTTTTCTGGTACAGTTTCACCTCCTTGCGCAGGGCCTCCATCTCTATCCCTTCAATAATGTTCGTGGGTTGAATGACGAGGTGGGTATAACCGTCGGCAATCAGTTTATCCATCGCTTCTGTCGGGTTCAGTTTTACTATACCTTTCTCTTTGAGACGGCGCATGATCATGCGGGAAGTGTAGGATTCACGGACTTCCACTCCGGGGAATGTTTGTGACACTTTTTTGTTAATGGCTTCGATGGTCAGGACTCGGGTATCGTCGTGGGTAGTCCCGAAGTGAACCATGAGGATCGCTATTTTGTCATTAGGACCAAGGGTCTTGAATATATCGGAATGTTTGAAACCGCCGCCACCGTGGGCTAACACGTTTAGACTGGTAAAGAGGGATAGTATGATGATAATTGTTTTCATTATTTTTTAAATCTAATAGTTAAACTTGCAAAGAATGTTCTTCCCGGACTTAATGTTCCGAGATTGGAGCCGTAAGGCAGGTTCTGGGAATAGTCGAATAGATTCTCAATTCCCGCGTTGATTTCGAAAAGGAACATACCCACGGGAGAGAAAGAGTGATTGGTTGTCAAGTTCCAGATCTGGTATTTAGGAGCATCTTTCTCGGTGGATTTCACGAATTTCTTGCCTTGTAATCGCCCGTTGAGGTTCACGTTAAGCCGATAATTGTTCCATTCGTGTATGTAATTGGCCCGGATGGTTCCTGAGTGACGGGTACTTTCTTCCAGTCGTATTTTGGTCCTCTGATCTCGGGCGTCCACGTAGCTATATCCGCCTCCTAGGGAGAAACCTGCTCCCAGGTAACTATTAACGGAAATGTCGACTCCCTGCGTGCGTGCTTTGTTAAGATTTTCATAAGTGGTTCGGGAGTCTATTCCGTTGGCTTTATCCTCGTCCGTGGTTAGGTATTTTGTCGTGATAACATCCCGCAAATCATTGATATACCCGTTAACCGATATGTTACAGTATTTACTGGTATACTCAGTGTTAAAGGAGTAATAGTTTGATTTTTCCGGTTTAAGGTCGGGGTTGCCGATTGTGATGGTTTGTTTCCCTTTCTTGGTAGCCTCTTTGTAATAATAGAGGTCGGTCAGTAAAGGGGCTTTAAATCCGGCGGCATATGACAACCGGAAGTTAAATTCCCCGAGGCTATACATTGCCGCTATCTTAGGAGTGAATTTGTTCTTGAATGTCTCATGGTAGATGTAGCGAAATCCGGGTACTAACTGGAGTTTTTTCAAGATACGAATCTCATCTTGTGCATAGAGTGCCAACGTGTATACGTTTTTACTCTCGGTAAGGTCCGTGGGGTTTTTAAGATAGTCTTTAACGTATTCGGAGCCTATTGAGATTTTGTTGTATTTACCGATTTTGAAAACCCCTTTCAAGTTAGCAGACAGGTAACGTTGACGTTTGGTCAGGATTTCTTCCCCGGCGTGAGTTGTCGTGTCGCTCTTGGAAATAATGTCTCGGGTGTATACTTTATAGTATTCATAATTGTTGGCATTGACATCCAAGCTAATATAGGCGGAATTCCCGAATAAGTATTTTCCTCCTAGTCCGATGGCATAATTTTCGTATGACATATCATAGTCGAATCCGGAAAGGTCTTTGGCGTCTTTATTTACGGGACGTTCAATCTCTTTGGTAAAGTAACTTCCTTCCACGTAGATATTTAAATTTTTAGAAGGATCGAAAGCAAAGCGTTGGTTCACGATGTCCGAATGGAATTTGTCGGAAACTTTACGGCGTGTCGGTACACTGTCTTCTGTGATCTTGCTGAGTTGCCAACCATCGGACTGGCGTCGTTGGTAAGAGGTGGAGGAGGTAAATTTCCCGACATTGATATCGGTGTTGATGTTCTCTATAAAACTGCCTTTTCCTCCGAAACGAGTGGTGGACATAATATTAAGTGCATCATGTGGTTGATCGGTGATGATATTGATCACTCCTGCGATAGCGTCAGAACCGTAAAGGGATGATGCGGCCCCCTTGAGAATCTCTATACGTTTTACTCTACCCATGTCAATTCGGGACAGATCGACATAGCCGGAGATGTCCCCGGTCATTTTTTTCCCGTTTACGAGAATGAGAATATAATCCCCTTTCATCCCGTTAAGTGTCATGTTTGTTCCCATGGCAGTCGGTCGGAAACTGAAAGAGGGATTAAGCATGACAAGGGCATCCTCGATCGTGGAGATACCGCCTTTTTTTATATCGGAAGCGGTCATTACTTCAACGGGTACGGGAGAATCTTTCAACCTTCTGTGAGTTCCAGTTCCGGATACAACAACCTGATCCAAGTTGATCAGCGATGATTTCAGTTTGAACAGAATGTCGCTTTTACTGCTATTAATATTCATGGAACTGACCTCGTAACCGGAGTAACTGGCCCGGAGAGTGTATGCGCCTTCCGGTACTTTTTCAAGGATAAATTCTCCTTTGTTGTTGGTAGCGATTCCTATACTCGTTCCGATTAACCGAACGTTCGCACCGATGAGTGCTTTCCCGCTTTTGGCATCAATAACTCGTCCTTTTAGTGTGATTTGTCCTAACGAGGTACTTACTAAGGCTAACATGAATAATGTGGTTAGCACCGCAATTCTTTTCATTATAAAATGATGTTTTAAAAGTTTATAATAGTATTCCTGACCCCGAGAATACGCTATTACCTGTGTTTGTCTTGGCAGGTCTCCTGACTACGCCTAAGAAAGATACCTTCCCGTCCTTACGAACAGTGGTGTAAGAACCTTTCTTTGAATCTCCTCGTTAGGGAGAAACGGGCATCACAGTAGCGGGCACTGTACCGGATTCTAACCGGTTTCCCTCTTGTATGTTAATTGAGCATTAACACATCACCTAAGACGGTACAAATGTATATATTTTTTGACAAAAGGTTACGGTTGGATAAGAAAAATGATACCAGGGGAAAGTGTAGAGATTCGTTAGGAATATCGTTGGCGTTTTTGTATAGGGATTGGTTGTCAGTTTGTTATGATGATTGAATTGTGAAAATAAAAAAATCATGTAGAAAAAGTATAATATAAAAAAATATATTACTTTTGCGCCATGTTTTGGTGCGGAGCCTTCGGTCATGGAGGTAACGCTTAATAGGGAACCCGGTGTGAATCCGGGACTGTACCCGCAGCTGTAAGTTCCTGTACAAGGGATTTTGTACTTCAAATGTCACTGGTTATAAACCGGGAAGGCAACAAAATCCGGAACGAGTCAGAAGACCTGCCGAACACGAAAACCATAGCTTTCGGGAAAAAAAGCGAGAGGGAAGAGATCTATTTATCTTAAACTCATGTTGCCCAAAAGACTATGTTAATAATGCTTTATTCATTATTAATATATAGTTGTATGAAAAAAGTTGTTGTATTAGCATTGTTGCTGTTTGTGTGTGTCGGTTCGCTTCTCGCTCAGGAGAACGATAAACAAAAGAAAAAGAGTATCACGGATTCTTTATTCCGTATTGATCAAGTGGACGTGACGCAGAAAAAGAAGAGGATTGATTTGTTGGGATTGGATGTGCCTTTGCGTTTCGTTCCGATAACGGTGAGCAAGTTGTCTAGCCAAATGCTTGACCGGAAGGGAATTGTTGATCTGATGGATGCTGTTAAGTTTTTACCGGGAATTGTAGCGAAAGATAAGCAATACGGGCAATTCCAACAGTTTTCGATTCGCGGCCAGGGGAGTGCGGTCGTTATGATTGATGGGATTCGCGATGAACGGACGTTGAATAATAACGTGCCTTACGGAGATTTGGCTGCCGTGGAGTCTATCGAGTTACTGAAGGGGCCTGCCGCTATTTTGGCCGGACATTCGGCTATGGGCGGAGTGTTGAATATTGTGCGCAAGAAAGCGTCTCCCGATTTCTCGGCCAACGCTCGTATCAGTTATGGTAGCTGGGATGAGAGACGGGCTACTCTTGGTTTCGGGGGAAAACTCGTGGGACCTCTCGAATATCGTGCCAATATCAATTATTCAACGGGTGACGGATGGCGTGAGGTGAATGCAAATCGTTTTTCCGTGTATGGTGTTTTGGGAGCTGATTTAGGAAAGTGGGGACGTATTGATGTGACCGGTAGTTATGCTGATGATGATTACACGACCGAGATCGGGGCTGCACCCGTTATGCCCGGTGATATGTTCTACGTGGATGGAGACAAGCCGTATGCGCTGAAGGGGGATCGCCACCCGGAGGCGGATTACCGCGAAGTTTATAATGACTTTGCTAATAATTACATGAAACGGAAAGTATGGGATATGTCTGTGTCATACGTTTACCAGATCACGGGTTGGATGAAGTTGAAAGAACGTTTTTCTTATTTCCATAGTGATTTGGATTATCATTGTATTGAGGGGCTTTCTTATCGTACTTCTAAGGATCCGATATATAAATGGTATTATTATAAGTCAGAAAACGAGAAGGTCTATGTTGACTTGGATACGGTTCAACGAGGAAATGCTGCCCGTCAGAACCCGTTGAATTTTAACCCGGACCACAAAAACGTGAATAACACGATCGAGTTGACCGGGAAGTTCGAGACAGGTTCCGTGTTGCATAATTACACGTTGGGATGGACGTACAATTGTTTTGATTTCGCCCAGTATAACGGTTATGGAGATGGCGATTTGTGGGGGCCCGGTTTGGATGCTCTTTTGCCTGTGCGTGACCCGCATATTGTGCAGGGATGGTGGGACACGAAAGTTTCAGCCGTTTCTCTTCGCACGGAGAGAACGCATGGAATTTATTTGCATAACGTGATCGAATTCAATGACAAATGGAAAATGATGGCATCCGGACGTGTGGATTTGTATAACCGGAAAACATCGAGTGCCACGATTGACGACGGAAAGCAGAAGTATGAAACGAAGAACAGGAAAGAATGGAAAGAGGTGGAGACCTCGGCATTCACGTATCGGGTGGGTGTCGTGTATTTCCCTATGCCTGAATTGTCATTCTACGGTTCTATTTCTTCCTATTTCAATCCTGTGACCACAACGTATAGTCCTACCGTGATGTATTTGGACCGCAAGGGTAATGAGTTCAATCCTGACGAGGATGGGGGCGAAGTGTTCAAACCGGAAAAAGGATATTCCACGGAAGTCGGTGTACGGTACACCATAAACGAGATGGTGGATATTAATGCGAGTGTATTTTATATTCGTAAGTATAATATCGTGAAGAGTTTGGGTGACACGACGGTATTGGTGGATGGTGTTGCTACCGAAAAGAGTATCCGGGGACAAGTGGGAAGAGCCGATTCGCGAGGTTTTGACATTGAGGTGGTTGTTCGTCCGTTACCTACCTTACAAGTTACGGGAGGTCTCGGTTGGTCGGACTATCGTCTACGGGAGATTGCCGAGAGCGGACGTTTCTCTAAATATAAGGAACAGAATAAAAATGTTCGTGCCACGGGTGTTCCTCGTACAACCTTTTATGCTTATGCGGATTATATGATTCCCAAGGGAATATTTAAGAATTTATCTTTCCATTTAAGTGGGAATTTTAAAGATAAGGTATTCAGAAACATCGATAATCGCCTTTATGATCCGGCCTTGTGGCTGATGGATGCCGGTATCTTTTACACGATAAAGAATCATGTGACTCTGGCTTTGAATGTCAATAATCTGTTTGATAAAGAGTATTTTGAGAGAACCACGATTTTGGGAAAACCTAGGAATTACCAGGCATCGGTTTCTTATACTTTTTAGGGATTGTTCGAAGATGAGGTGTTGTAATCCTATGGTATATTGG
>DYVS01000280.1:0-8495 GCA_020743075.1 Butyricimonas virosa
TACCATCGTTCCAAATCCCTAAAAACTTCTTGCAACATACAATTATCGTAGACCCAACACTGATTTTTCCAACCGATATAATTTTCCGCACGTACAGGAACAATGATGATAGATGTATCCGACAATCGCAATTGTTCTCCAGGCTTTAAAAGACAATCTTGTCCCAAACAATGGATGCTAACACGCCCCGACTCCAGCGTTGTATACTCCCGGTCTGCAGGATAAGAACGTACATTAAATGAAGTTCCCAACACGCGAATATTTTGACGAGAAGTTTGCACGTAAAAAGGACGCAATGAATCCCGGCTCACTTGAAAATAAGCCTCACCTTTCAATTCCACTCGACGTTCTTTTCCAACGAAACTTACCGGGTAACGCAACTCCGAACAAGCATTCAACCAGACTCGAGTTCCATCAGATAATTCTAAATGATAAAAACCCCCAACCGGTGTTTGTAACACATTATAATCTTCTTTCATCCCGACATTTTCCGAATATTTCAAACCTTCCAACGAATCATTTCGAATAATCCCGGTAACAGACAAGGGCAATCGTCTTACCGCTGCATGCAAATCCACGATCTCTCCATCAGATAAAATCAATTGAGCCTTGTTGCTTCCGGGAGTAATCGCGGCAACTTCCGTGAAACCATGCAATCTTTCTCCTATCATCCCTATTTGAAACAGCCCTCCTAAAATAATTAAAATAGAAGCCGCAACCGTACCAATCACCCATAAACGACGGGTAGCATGCAAAGCCCTATTTAACCTTCTCTTTCCTAAAATAATCTCTTCTCGATTTTCTTCATACTGCGACATCCGAACAAACGCTATCTCTCGCAACAACTCTAAATGTTCCGGTTCATCCATCCAACGCAATACCTCCTCCTCTGTCAAATCTTCACGATGATGCAAAATGCGAAGGGCAAATTCATAATCTTCTGGTGTATACTCTATCATCTATTATCGTTTTTACACAATACAACGACCCATAGAAAACAGGTGACAACAAAAAACAACTTTTTTCCAAAAAACTCTTTTTTATTTCAAACGACACTTCACCAGCATGAAAAGCAAAATAATATCTCCCCGTAATTCTTGCCGGAAAAACTTCATTGCCCTCAACAAATGAGTTTTTACCGTATTTTCCGAGATATGCATCTCTTGCGCCGTCTCCCGATATAATTTCCCCTCAATACAACACTTAAACACGACTTCCTTCTGCTTTTCCGGCAACTTTTCAAAAAGCCTCCGTACCCGCTCCAAACGAGATTCCAACTCTTCCGAATCTTGCCCCACCAATTCGTAAGTTTCAATCACGTCCCGCTCATTCGTAGCAATAACTTTCAAATGTTTCAAATAATTGAAAGCATAATTACGGGCTATCCGGAAAAGATAAGATTTCACAGACAATGATGGATCTATCTGCCTCCTGTTTTGCCATAAATTCAAAAACAGATCATGCACCAGATCCTTAGCGACCTCTTTATCATTTACAAAACTGTACACAAAATACGTCAGTTCACCATAATAAAGTTCAAATAATGCATCAAATCCCTTTCGGTCCAAGCCTACCTTTTCCATCACTTTTTTCTTTGAGTGACGAAAATAAATATTTTCCCGAAAATTCACAAAAAACACCATGCATATTTATCTTACAAACTACCATGGTAAAGATACAATAATCCTATTTTTCCCGAATCACGTAAAAACAAGAAAGCCACCCGAAAAAGGTGGCTTTCAAATATCTATCAATTCAATGGATTACTTTCCGGCACGAGCTTTATACTCTTTCAAACCGTCTTGCAAGAATTTCACGAAAGCATCCCGATCCTTATTATAACCTCTGGCGGGTTGTAATACATGCGGTTTCAATACTTTCTCGTTCCCTTTACGGCTATCTAACAAAATATAGTTCGGCTGAGCGTTTGACTCGAATTGCTTGATTTGGAAGTCAGTATTCTTCTTTCCAAGGGTGTTTTTCTTCTTTCCATCATACTCTGAAACATACACCTCTTCTGCAGGCAATTTAGTCTTGTCATCCACGTAAAGAGCCACGATGATATAGTCATTCTTCAACATTTCAAGTACACGAGGATCAGACCAAACGCTTTGTTCCATCTCACGACAGTTCACACAACCGTGACCAGTGAAGTCGATGAATAAAGGTTTATCCTGAGCTTGTGCAACTTTCAATGCTTGCTCGTAATCGAAATAACCATCTAATCCATGAGGCAAGTGTAAGAAATCAGAGTATTTTACAGGCTCGTTGGAAGCGGCATTAGCAGCACCTTGCGTTCCACCCACCTGCACGCCACTCTTCATGATCTCTTTCGCATTGTCACGTACGATACGGTTAATATCGAAGTCAATCGTTTCCTGCGGTGGGAAGTATCCGGCTAAAGCTTTCAACGGAGCCCCGAACATACCCGGGATCAAATAGATCACGAATGACATGGTAATAATAATCATCACCAAACGAGGTACTCCGATATATGGTAAATCACTATCGTGAGCGAATTTGATTTTACCCATCAAGTACAATGCTTGTAACGTGAACACGGCTACCCAGATAGCGATGTAAACCTCACGGTCTAACAATCCCCAGTGGTAAGTCTGGTCTGCTACCATCAAAAACTTGAATCCAAGGGCAACCTCCACGAATCCTAATACAACTTTCACTGCATTCAACCAACCTCCTGATTTCGGGAGATTGCTCAACTTTGAAGGGAAGAACGAGAAGAATCCGAAAGGTAATGCCACGGCAATAGAGAATCCTAACATACCGATGATCGGACGCAATACAGATCCGCGAGCAGCCTCAACTAACACGGTACCCACGATAGGTGCGGTACATGAGAACGATACCAATACCAACGTGAAAGCCATGAAGAAAGCTCCGACATAACCACCTTTATCAGCTTGTTTGTCTGATTTATTTACTAACCAAGACGGTAACACGATCTCGAACGCACCAAAGAAAGAAGCAGCGAAGATCATGAATATAATGAAGAAGCAAATATTAGGCAGCCAGTTCGTACTCAACCAGTTGATGAATCCCGGTCCTAACAAGAAGGAAATAATCAATCCTAAAGCGGTATAAATACCAACGATAGACAAGGCAAAGAAAATTGCTTTTGCTTTTGCTTTTGCTTTATTGCTATCCCCGTGCATGAAGAATGACACCGTCATCGGGATCATTGGGAACACGCAAGGCATCACAACAGCTAGCAATCCACTACCGAAAGCGACCCAGAAGAACAGCCACAAGGAATCATCCTCGGTTGCATCCTTCGTTTCATCGGCAGCAGCAACAGTAGCTTTATCAGCACCTTTGTTACCCAACTCGATAGAGAAATCTTTTTCTCCCGGTACACAAGCACCTTCCTGACAAGCTTGGAACTCAACACTTCCTTTCACGGTAGTAATGGAAGGATCGGTAACTTTGATCTTTTGGGTTACGGTGTAATTATTTGAATAATACCACACATCGACTCCGAAAACATCATCATGCTTTTTATTTGGTTCACTCTCCTCAGCCGTACCCACTAATTCGATTCCCTCTCCCACTTTCTCAATGGTAATTGATGTAGGCATGGGACCACCTGCCGGGGTTGACATGGAATAAACCGTCCACCCTGGTTGAATGGTTGCTTTAAAAGTTAAAGCGTATTCGTTATCCCCGGTTTTCTTTTGGGAAAACGTCCAACTCGTCGGGTCAGACATTTGAGCGAAAACCGAAAAGGTTCCCACGAACAACGTAAAGATCAACGTTAATAGTCTCTTTTTCATAAAAAATTATTTAATAAAACATCAATTTGCATGCTTCTCGAAATCGTATGCATTATCACACAGTGGGCGCAAAAGTACCACATAATTTGTTCTCTCACAAATTCATGGTACTATTTTAACATCGTTTTAAGATGGAATGACGAAACTGTAAGTAAAAACACCTACTCTGGTTCTATTTCTCTATTAAAACGGTTAAAAAACTTATATTCGTAAATATAAAAAGAGGGTACTCCGACTACCTTCAAGTGAATACGGTGCTTGAAAGCCCATTTCCTACGCAAAGACCAGAAACCTTTTTTCAAATACGCCTCCACGAAGGGGTGTACTTTCAATACCAGATTTTTGATTTTCTTCTCCTCGACCAAGAATTCAAGCTGGTCCTCAATTTTATCAATTACTAAAACGGCTGCATCAGCCTTACCGGTTCCATGACACACGGGACAAGTCTCCGTGGTCGTCACGGTCATTTCCGGACGCACCCGCTGGCGAGTAATTTGCATCAACCCGAATTTACTCAAGGGGAGTATAGTATGCTTGGCTCTATCAAGTTCCATCGCCGAACGCATTTTATCAAACAACTTCTGACGGTTTTCCGCTTGCTGCATATCAATAAAATCGATCACTATAATCCCTCCCATGTCCCGTAATTGCAGTTGACGAGCCACCTCATCGGCAGCAGCCAAATTTACTTCCAAGGCATTTGATTCCTGATCGTCACCCAATTTCACACGATTACCACTATTCACATCTATCACGTGAAAAGCTTCCGTGTGTTCTATAATAAGGTAAGCCCCGTTTTTAAACGAAACGGTACGTCCTAACGAAGACTTGATTTGCTTGTCTACCCCAAAATGATCAAAAATGGGTACTTCGGTAGATACAAATTTAACGATACCTTCTTTCTCCGGAGCTATCGTGCTGATATAACGCTTAATTTCTTTACTCAATGCTAAATCATTCACATAAATATTCTCGAACGAGGGATTCAATATATCCCGGAGAATAACGCTGGTCCGGTC
Source organism: Butyricimonas virosa (assembly GCA_020743075.1). Classification (GTDB taxonomy): domain Bacteria; phylum Bacteroidota; class Bacteroidia; order Bacteroidales; family Marinifilaceae; genus Butyricimonas; species Butyricimonas virosa_A. The sequence continues at coordinate 4,811 of DYVS01000280.1, forward strand.
GATCTCTCCCAGAATTAACTTGGGAGGTTCTATATCCCGAAGATGTTTGAACGCGGTTTCAAAACGCTCTACAAGTTCTGTTAATTCACTGTCAAATAGCTCGGCATTCTTGCCTTCGGCGACAGTTCTCACGATCACCCCGAAATTCTTGGGGCGTATACTTTCAATCAGTCTCTTTAAACGCTTCCGCTCCTCGACTGATTTTATCTTTTGTGACACGGATACCTTTTCCGAGAAAGGCATCAAAACTAGGTGACGCCCGGCAATACTCAACTCCGAGGTCAAGCGCGGGCCCTTGGTGGAAATAGGTTCTTTCGCAACCTGTACGGCAACATATTGGCCGACAGAAAGCACGTCCCCGATCTTCCCGTTTTTACTGATTTCCGGCTCCAGTTTTAACTTGGCTACAGGCATCCCCTTCCGGGCTATACATTGCTTTATATAGCTATCCAAAGAATAAAACTGGGGACTGAGATCAAGGTAATGCAGGAAGGCATCCTTTTCATAGCCGACATTAACGAAAGCGGCATTCAAACCGGGCATGATTTTCTTCACTTTCCCGTAATAGATATCACCTACCGCAAATTTAACGCTAGTCTTCTCCGTTGTCAACTCTACCAACCGCTTGTCCTTTAACAAAGCGATTACTACTTCTTCCGCTTTTACATCTATGACTAACTCAGTATTCACTACCTGATCAATTAATGTATTAATCAAAATAAACCTAAAGGCATAGCCCTTAGGTTTATAATCTCTAACTCACAAACGATGACTACTTCTTCTTGTGTCTGTTCTTTCTCAGTCTCTTTTTCCGTTTGTGAGTGGCCATCTTATGTCTCTTTCTTTTCTTTCCGCTTGGCATAATTTCACTCCTTTCTTATTTTACTTGATCTTTCACCTGATTGACGAAACTCTTCGAAGGCTTGAACGAAGGAATAAAGTGTTCAGGAATCTTGATCGTTACATTTTTAGAAATATTACGAGCGGTTTTCTCAGCTCTCTTTTTTACCACAAAACTTCCAAAACCTCTTAAATATACATTTTTTCCATCAATCACAGAACCTTTAATTGCTTCCATAAAAGCTTCAACTGTAGTTTGTACTGCAGCTTTCTCAATTCCAGTGGTTCTTGAAATTTCATTCACGATGTCCGCCTTTGTCATTTTCTTTAAGTATTTAATATTCAATATTATATTTCGTTTCTTCTAGATTTCAGACTGCAAATATATATCTTTTCCACAAACAATGAAACAAACTACCGCATTTTTGTCAATATTTTTTGTGTTCTATATATTTAATTGTCAACATCGGACACATACCCCACACCACTTTCTTCAACAAGCCTTTACCTTGACTGTTTTCTCATTTAAACTGGTAACAAAAAAGTTATCACTTTCCGCAAGCAAGAATAAATCACGAATCATAACAAGATGACATTGGGATTATTTTTTTTCTCCGAAATTATTCCGTAATTTGTGACAAATTTTAATCCATACATATTATACATGGTAAACAAAGTTATTCTTATCGGTAATGTCGGGGCTGACCCGGACGTAAAATACCTCGAAGGAGGTGTTGCCGTGGCAAGATTCAGCCTTGCCACGTCGGAGGTGTACAACAATAAAAACGGAGAACGTGTAACTCAAACGGAATGGCACAATATCGTCCTCTGGCGAAATCTGGCTCAGATAGCCGAAAAATACGTTCGCAAGGGGATGATGCTTTACATCGAAGGACGCATCAGAACTCGTTCCTGGGACGACCAGAACGGGGTGAAAAGATACACGACCGAGATTTACGGGGATAATTTCCAGATGCTATCCCGTAAACAAGATAACGGGGATAAACCTCAAGACACGCACATGCCGCAGGCTCCCGATTTAAGCGGTAGTGACGACAGCGACGATCTCCCGTTTTGAAAGATAAAAGCTAAAAATTAAAAACTAAAAGTTTGAAGTAAACGATTTCAAACAAGGAAATCAGGCTTTAAACGATTAGTTTTTATCTTTTGCCTTTCAGTTTTTACCTTTTATCTTTTATCTTTTAGTTTTTATATGTATCTTTCGGCGATATTTAAGTTTAACCAATTATATAAATTTTGGACACAGATTATATTCCCCTTGCCGGGCAGATTTTTACAGGTGCATTCACCCTCATCGATTTAATTTTCGTCATAATCCTATTGCTTTTATTATTATGCTCGGCACTAATTTCCGGTTCGGAGGTTGCCTATTTTTCACTTTCACCCTCACAATTAAAATACTTGGAAGACAACGGGTACGAGAAGGCCCGCAACCTGCAACAGAAACCCAATCGGCTACTCGCCACGATTTTAATATCTAATAATTTCGTAAACGTGGCCATTGTCGTGTTGTCCACCTACCTGGTAAATTCATTATTCGATTTCTCGGCTTATCCAACGTTAGGTTTTATTATCCAAGTGATCGTGGTCACTTTCGTGATCTTACTGGCCGGAGAAATCATTCCTAAATTATACGCCAACCGTTCCCAGTTGAGCATGGTGATTTTCATGGCCGGTCCACTGACTTTCTTGTCTCACCTATTCCGCCCGCTATCCGCCTTGTTGATCGGTTCAACCTCTATTATCAGCAAACGCATGGATAAAAAGGATAATTTATCCATTGACCAACTATCCAAAGCCTTGGAATTAACCAAGGACACGGCTATTAACGAGGAAAAAGACATTCTGGAAGGTATTGTCCGTTTCGGCAATATTGACGCGGTTGACATCATCCGTCCCCGCATCAACGTGATCGCCATTGACGGGAGTTCAAGCTACCAACAAGTGAAAGAGATCATCACGGAACACGGCTACTCACGAATGCCCGTGTACGAGGAAAATCTGGATAACATCACAGGAATCCTCTATGTAAAGGATTTATTACAACATCTGGACGAGAAAGAGGACTTTCGCTGGCAGACCTTAATTCGTCCGGCTTATTTTGTCCCGGAAACCAAAAAAATCAACGACCTACTGGAAGAGTTCCAAACGAAAAAGGTACACTTGGCGATTGTTGTTGATGAATACGGGGGAACCACCGGAATCGTCACGATGGAAGATATTATTGAAGAGATTGTGGGCGACATTAATGATGAATACGACGAGCAGGAAATCGTGTATACGCGGGACAAGAATGGGTCATATATTTTCGAGGCCTCCACGCTGCTGAACGATTTCTACAAGATCACGGACATAGAAGAGGATTCTTTCCAAGAAGTGGAAGGTGATGCCGACACCTTGGCCGGACTGATCCTGGAAATCAAGGGAGAACTTCCCCATAAGGACGAGGTAATTACATACAAAGAACATCAATTCAAAGTACTCGAAGTTGACAACAGGCGAATCAAGAAAATTCAATACAAAAAGACCGGACAACTCCCTCTCTCGCCTATAACTGCCCCGAAGATAAGCTAGGACAAGTACCCTACAAATACACACCCCATACATACCATGAACACTGGCCAGTGTTCATGGTATGTATATGCTATGTTCATGCTATATTCATGTGCTAGACCATCGACGGAGAAAGGGATTGTATTGTCCTGAAAAAAGTTTACAGTAAACTTAGTAAACCAATGTCAGAATTAAATTTACCCTCTGTTCGTCGTCGTTATTACCCTGTCAAGACGAAATTATCAGCGGTACGAGATCGAGTAATCAATGA
>DYVS01000281.1:0-3107 GCA_020743075.1 Butyricimonas virosa
AGAAAATTCCCACAACTGGAAAGTAGGATTAAAATAACAATATAAATAATACCTCTCATCTTCATATACATTAAAATGTTACATTAAACTGAAACGTGTAGGAAGGACGCACGGACAAATTCGGTTTTGCAAACCCCGCTTGAGATGGGTCCTGTCCCTTTAGTTCTTTAGCTGATATGGTGAATAAATTCAACGCATTCAAACTAAGCGACAAATTAGAAAATGGTGTTTTCTTTAACCATTCCGGGGAAATATTATAACGTAATGTCATGGAAGAGCATTTCAAATAACTGCCGCTCACCACCCGCAGATCAGAATTGTCATACATGTTCCAAACATTACTAGCGAAATTCTGAATATGAGATATAGATACCTGAGTCCCGGAAAAATGGGATATATATTTCATGTACTCGGGATCTGCCGGACTCATAATAACCGGAATATTCGTATACTGTTCATCTCCGGGAGCCATCCAACGATTCAAAAACTCTTTCCTGACATTCATTTCCGAACTTACACCCGAAAGCACGGGAGAATATAACGGGAATAATCTTACTTTTGACCCGATACTGTAAGATAGGTTCATGGATAAAGACAAATTCTTATACGTGAAACTATTAGAGAAATTACCACTGAAAATCGGGTCTCTTTGCCCACTTTTTTTCATCGTCATTAAAACCGTTTCCTCCAACGTCTTGTATTTCAACAAATGCTGACGATCATTGTAATCATCAAACATCGGAGTCCCGTTGGAAGGATTCAATCCCAAAAACTTGTATGAATAAAAACTACCAACAGCAATTCCGTCAACCAACGCCGTTCCATTCAGATAATCAGCTAAAGTATAATTTTCTACCGATCCGGTTTTCACCTTGTTGAAATTCCCGGAATAATACGTGGAGAATTTCCATTGAAAATCTTTTGTTTTTACAGGTGTAGCCGATAAAGAAATGGAATACCCGCTATTATTCAAGTCTCCGCCATTCATAATATAAGAATGCCCACTAACACCGTTCACGGAAGACACTCTCACGGTTGTAAAGCAATCCGTTGTCTTTTTGGAATAAACAGAAAACTCCATACTTAACCGGGATTTAAAAAAGCCCACTTCAAGCCCTCCGTCCAGTTGTTGTGTTTCTTCCCAACGTAAATTAGGATTCGGATACCGTGCAATTGAAGACACGTTCTCGTTATATATAGGATCTATTGTCCCCTGTTTAATAATCAAATTCGGACTTTGATCCTCCAACATGTTTCCTTGGATACCGAAAGATCCTCTCAAACGAAGCTCACTGATAAACTCTACATTTCTCAATATATTTTCCTGCAGATTCCAACTCCCGGATACCGACCATACTGGCAAAAAGCGTTCATTACTACGACTACCAAATTTATTCGATGCATCAAAGCGCCCGTTCACGTTCAACGTAAAGTGATTCCTATAACTATAACTTAACACGAAATACCCGGAAATCTGGTGAGAAATCCCGTGACCGATGGAACGATGATTCTGATTCAACCATTCTTTATATTTGGGATAATCATCTAAATTTTGTAATTCATCTATAAACTGCAATCCCCGATCTTTCACAAAACCTCGGTTTTCATCGCTAATCTGTCGAGTTGTATTTCCGTTCAACTCAAATCCCCCCATCAACATCATCATATGCTGTTGATTCTCCCCGAATAATTTACGATAATCCACTTGAGTACGGAAAGTATACCCTTCTGTGATAGAATTCGTGGTCTTTAAAATCCCCCCGTAAGGTAAATAACAAGAACCAACAGTCCCGGTCATGGGCAACTCTTCGTATTCGGAATTTTTCCAACGAGCCACGTAATTCGTCTTTTCTCCCCACCATTGCTCCTGTAATGTACCACTCCTGTTATAATTTCCGGAAACCGATATATCCAATCCCGTGAAAGGCGTTATTTTAACATCGAGCATCGCCCCGATCGTGTTCCCGTCGTACTCGTTAGAACTATTTTCAATTTCATTCAAAATATTATATCTAAACTTGTTACTATGCTTGTTTATCCCCCCATAAGCTACTTTGTCATAGTAATAAAGTGACCCGTCCGGATTAAAACAAGGTAGCGCACGTGTCGTATTATAAGCATAATCCATGGCATCAATCTCGCTCATCAAGTGATTTTTCTTCTGAACATTCCCGTTCATGGAGAAATTAGCCTTGATCATCTTTGAAAAGGTCATATCCAGATTCACACGGGCCGTGTAGCGATCCGTGTACGTAGTTTTAGATACCCCGTTTTCTCTGTTATAACCGACAGACACGTAATAACGAATATCATTGTTACCTCCCGACACCCCGAACGTGTGATCATGAGAATAGGTATCGCGAGTCAAGATGTCAAACCAATCCGTATTCACTGTCTCGTACCACTTCACGTTTTCTACGAACTCATCATACGTGGATAACCCTTTATAATAGCTATTCAAAGCTCCTTCGTAACCGACCATGGTCATATCCGACGGGAACTGATAGTGTAAATCCGACAATTCCTTTCCAAATTGCACCCGCTGTTGCGAATTCATCAGGTTGATATTTCGGTCCGTATAACGGGGACGACGGGTATATTTAGAAGAATGGTTGTAAGAAAAACGAGCCGGTCCGATGGCTCCTTTTTTAGTCGTCACCACGATCACCCCGTTGGCAGCTCTCGTTCCGTAAAGAGCCGTGGCAGAAGCATCTTTCAACACGTCGATACGTTCGATGTCCTGCGGGTTTATCCCAGCGATAGCATTACCGATGATATTGATATAGTCCGGGTTATTCAAATCATCATTACTCACGTTGACCGGATCATGCATAATAAAACCATCCAATACCCACAATGGCTCCCGGTTACCTAACAACGTGGAAGTACCTCTCACCCGTATTCTAGGAGTAGCTCCCACTTCACCCGAATTACTCATCAACACAAGTTCCGGAATCCGTCCTTCCAACGCTTGATCAATACTAGTCATACCGGGTGTTAATATATCCGACGCTTTAACGGAACTTATCGCACTGGTCAGATGCCTCTTATCAATATTCTGATACCCAGTAACCACCACTTCCTCCACCTCGGTTAAATCCTCTTCC